>PLDW01000229.1:0-7272 GCA_003136315.1 Gemmataceae bacterium
GACCGTGGGAACGAGGGAATAGCCACAAGAGGTGGGAATACAAACCCGCGGGGATGCCTCTCGGGAACAAGGCGATGATCACATCGCCTCGGTGGAAACTCGTGGCTTGTCCAGATAGTCGCTGGAGTCGGTGTCATCCAGTCTCCCGAACACCTCGCCCGCGAGAACACTCGGGGAACCATAATCGGTATAACGGGAGTGCGAGGNNGAGCCTCGCACTCCCATATATACATCTAATCGTCTTTTCATAGATGTGACAGCCTCAGAGGGTTCCTGTATCAGAACTGCTCCTCCACCCCACCTGGCGATGGGGGGCCAAGAACGTGGTAGAATACCCTCGTTCCACGCACCGAGGAGAAGTCCACCATGCCCGCCGGCGGTCGGCTTGCAATCCTGATCTCCGTTCTGCTCCCGATCGGGTGCAACAAGTCCGCAGCGGATGGGTCATCCGCCGGGCCGAACGCAGTCGGATTCGTAGCGTTCAAAGTGACCAGTCCGAAGCGACAATCTCTGCGCTGGTCGGTGGAGCAACCCGGCACGGTCACCGCTTACGAGGTGACCCCCATCGCTGCGAAGCTCGCTGGATACGTCAAGGAGATCGCACCGGACACGGCCGCCCGCCAGCGGGGCATTGAGAATGCTGTCATCGACATCGGGAGTGTCATCAAGAAGGACCAACTCCTCGCCACGCTGGATATCCCCGAGCTGGTCGAGGAAGCCACTCTCAAACGGGCGGGGCTTGGCCAGGCCAGGGCCGAACTCGAACTGGTGCGAAAGGATCTGGCCGTCACCGACGCCTGGGTCACTGCCGCCCGGGCAGCGATCAAGGAGGCGGAGGCTGGGGTGACAAAGGCGCAGGCCGAGCTGGCGCGGTGGAAGACCGAACTCACCCAGGCGGACGAACTCGTCGAGCGAAAGGTGATTGATGTCCAGAGTCGGGCGGTCGTGTTCAAGCAGTACGAGGCCGCCGACGCAGCCAAGGCGGAAGCCGTCGCACACGTCACCACCGCGGCAGCAAACCTGACCGAACGACAAGCCCGACGCGACAAGGTGGATGCCGACATTCTCGCAGCAGAGGCCCGGGTGAAGGTGGCCGAGGCCACGGTCCGGGAGGTCGACGCCCGAGTGAGTTATACCCGCGTGACAGCACCCTACGACGGTGTTGTCACGGACCGCCGGGTTCACACCGGCCACTTCACTCAACCGACTCCGGGAATGGCCGGGCACGTGCTCTTCATGGTGGCGCGACTGGATCTCGTGCGAGTAGCGGTGGACATGCCGGAGACATCGGCCGCGAAGGCGGTTCCGGGCGCGAAAGCGGTGATCCGAATCCCCGCACTCAACAACGAAGAGTTCCCCGGGACGGTCACCCGCACCGCCGGGGTTGTGCAACCGGATACCCGCACCATGCGGGCCGAGATTGACCTGCTGAATGCCAAGCGGCTGATTCAACCGGGAATGTATGCGTTCGTCCGGATCGAGGCCGAACCGGTTGATGCCGTCGTGCTCCCGGTCGGATGCGTCCTCCCCGCCGACGAGACGCACTACGTCTACCTCGTCGAGGGGGACAAGGCCGTGAAGTACCGCGTGCGCGTCGGCCGTACGGACGGAAGCATGATGCAGATCCTCGGGCGGCGTCGCGCCACCGCCACAAACGGGGACTGGATGCCATTCACCGGCAACGAAAGGGCGGTGAATGGGAACCTCGGAGCAATCACGGACGGCGTGGAAGTCACGGTCACACAATGATGGACCGTACCAACCCCGTGCCCCGAACGGTTGGTTCGTCTCGTACAGGAACCCGCTGAGTCTGTCACATTCCAGGAGCANNTACGTCCAATCGTCTTTCTGTAGATGCGACAGCCTCAACCAGTTCCTGAATCGGAAGCACAAAAATCACTTCTCCGATCAACATGCAATAGGGAAGGACCTTCCGGTTTCCTGCCGATCCGATACAACAGAAGAATGGGCTTGCGAGCCCGGTGGCCGATCCCCTTGCCGGTCGGTTTCTCCCCAGTGCTTCTGGATCTGAACCCATGTCAACGGACACAGCCCTGGATGCCGCCCCCCCTGCCGAACCCAAGCTCTCACCCGTGGAGGGGTTCAAGGCCGAGAGCCGGTGGCTCCGTGGTACCATCGCCGAAGAATTCGCTGACCCGAATGTCGATCACCTGAGCGAAGCGAACAAGCAACTCCTCAAATTCCACGGCAGTTACCAGCAGGAGGATCGGGACGCACGCAAGAAGCGGGACAAGCCAGGGGTCGGGAAAGCGTACATGTTCATGGTCCGGCTCAAGCTTCCGGGTGGGAAGCTGACCGCCGATCAATACCTGGCGATGGATGATATTGCCGGGCGTTACGCCAATGGGACTATTCGGTTTACAACTCGTCAGAGTATCCAGTTCCACGGAATACTCAAGGAGAACATGAAATCGTTGATCGGCGGGATCAACGACGCGCTGGTGTCGAGTCTCGGGGCCTGTGGAGACGTGAACCGGAACGTGGTCTCGTGCCCGGCCCCGCTGAACGATCCGGTCCGCACCCAGATGCAGGAACTGGCCGATGCGATCGCTGCGCACCTCACCCCCCGCGCCGGGTCACAAGCGTATCACGAAATCTGGCTCAATGGGAAGACGCTCGCCAGCCTCAACGGGGCGGCGGAAAAGAGCCCCGAAGTGAGCGAGCCGATCTACGGGAAAGTCTACCTCCCGCGGAAGTTCAAGGTCGCACTCGCGCTGCCCGAAGACAACTGCACCGATATCCTCGCCCAGTGCCTCGGCTTCCTGGCGATCCGTGAGAACGGCAAGCCGGTTGGGTACAACCTCTACGCTGGCGGTGGGCAGGGTCAGACGAACGGCAACCCGGAGACATTCCCCCACCTCGCCCGGGCAGTGTGCTTTGTCGAACCGAACGAAGTCGTGCGGGCATCGGAGGGAATCATCAAGCTGTTCCGCGATCACGGTAACCGGGCCAACCGGAAGCGAGCACGGTTGAAGTACGTGATGCACGACTGGGGGGTCGAGAAGTTCCGCGAGGTGTTCGCCCGCGACTACTTTGGCCCGCTGCAACTCCCCAAAGACGCCCCGATCACCGGGCTCGACCTGCACCACGGCTGGCAACCGCAGGGTGCGGGGAAATGGTTTCTCGGGCTGAGTGTCGAGAACGGGCGGGTCAAGGACAGCGGAACTCTGCGGTTCCGGGCCGGACTGCGCGCGATTGTGAACACAATTCGGTGCAACGTGCGGATCACCACGCAGCAGGATGTCCTCCTGTGCGACATCGCGACCGCCGACCGGCCAAAGGTCGATTCGCTTCTCAACGAGTACGGCATCCCCCGTCCGGAGGGGCTGAATCTGATCCAGAAGTGGAGCATGGCCTGCCCGGCAATTCCGACCTGCGGCCTGGCGATCACCGAGGCCGAGCGGGCGCTCCCGACCGTGACCACCCAACTTGCAGGCGCGCTCGCCGAGTTGGGGCTGAGCGAGGAAGTGGTGAGTGTCCGGATGACGGGCTGCCCGAACGGCTGTGCCCGGCCGTACCAGAGTGAGGTCGGGCTCGTCGGCCGGGGCGGGACAAAGTACACGATGTACATCGGCGGTGACACCTTCGGCCGAAGGCTCAACACGGAACTCCAGGATTCGGTCCCGATCGAGCAGATTGTCCCGAAGCTGAAGACGATCTTCACCGCGTTCAAGGCCGAGCGGACCCCCGGCGAGGCGTTTGGCGACTACTGCACCCGGGTCGGGATCGAACGGCTCCAGGGGATGATCGGGGCGAGCAACGGGAAACCGTAGCTGTCCCGACGTGTGTGGGCCAGTGGCCGTTCGGTTCCGCGGTGGGTAATCAAAGGGTACACGCCCCCGACCCCCTGCCGGACCTCCCATCATGACCCTGTACCCTCGCTTCCTCCGTCTGCTCACTGCGCTACTGCTCGCTGCGGTCACCTTCGCTCCCTGCCCCTCTGCCATCGCCGACCCGCCTTCCACGAAGGGAATGGCCGCGGCCTTGCAACCGTTCGTCGAAAAGCACTCGCTCGCCGGGGCGGTGACCCTCGTTGCGAACAAGGACAAGGTGCTCAGTCTCGAAGCCGTCGGTTACATGGATGTCGCAGCCAAGACCCCGATGCGCACCGACTGCCTTTTCTGGATCGCTTCGCAATCGAAGCCGATCACCGCCACAGCCCTCATGATCCTCGTGGACGAGGGGAAGGTGAAGCTCGACGAACCTGCCGAGACGTACCTCCCCGAACTCAAGAGTTTGATGATTGGCGAGAAGGTCGGAAACAAGGTGGAACTGCGCAAACCAAAGCGGGCGGTCACCGTTCGCGACCTGCTACGGCACACGAGCGGAATGCCGTTCCGGTCGGCACAGGAGCAACCCACCCTCGATAAGCTCACGCTCAAGGCGGGTGTCGAGAGCTACGCCAAAACGCCACTCGATTACGAACCCGGGACGGAGCACAGATACTCCAACGCAGGCATCAACACAGCCGGTCGGATCATCGAGGTTGTCAGCGGGATGCCATACGAAGTGTTCGTGGAGAAACGGCTGACTGCCCCGCTGGGGATGATCGATACCACCTTCTGGCCGTCTGGCGAGCAACTCAAGCGACTGGCCAAATCCTACAAGCCGAATGCCGCCAAGAACGACCTGGAGGAGCTCACAGTCGGGCAACTCCGGTATCCGCTCGACGACCGAACCCGCCAGCCGATGCCGGCCGGGGGGTTGTTCTCGACCGCCAGTGATGTCGGGCGGTTCTGCCAGATGATCTTGAACGGCGGGACATATGAGGGGAAGCGGTATCTCTCCGAAGCTTCGGTGAAGGAAATGACGAGCCGCCAAACCGGGGAAGGCATCAAACAAAGTTACGGACTCGGCTGGGGGGTTGGGGGCAGCGGATACGGCCACGGTGGAGCCTATGCCACCGACATGTTGATCGATGCGAAGCATGGACTGGTGTACGTCTACATGATCCAGCACGCGGGATTCCCCGGTGACGGTGGCAAGGCCAAAGAGGCGTTCCACAAAGCCGCCGCAGAGACCTTCGGGGCGAAGGCGAAGTAAAATCAGACACGGCCCGCAGATGACGCATCAGAATGGCCCGCAGATGACGCAGACCTACGGACGCAGATGAAATCCAGATAAAACCAAATGAATTTTGATCAAGATTTTATCTGCGTCGGAGTCTGCGTCAACTGGGGGCCATTGCCTTGGTTTGATCAAGATTTTATCTGCGTCCGTAGGTCTGCGTCATCTGCGGCCCATTTCTTCGGACTGCGTCAACTGCGGGCCATTCTTCTGACCAATCCCCGGAGAGTGTCCCGTTTTTGCCATCCGGGACAGAATTCCTGATTTTCCCAGCTCAGAGCAGGCCCGGGCTCGTATCCTGGAGAGGGCCGGTCTGCCGCTCCTTTTTGGAGATCCCCGATGCGCACCCAACTGCTCCCGATCGTTCTGGCGGTGTTATTTGCCCCATCGGTCAGCCTGGCGGCCGATCCTCCCATAGTCTACCAGACCCAACCCGTCGCCCGGATCCTCGACGAGGTCCGGGCCGGAGCCAACCTGATCCGCGGCGAGAAAGCGATCAAGGAGTTCAACCAGGAGATCCGCAGAGCCCTCGGGGACAAGGGGTTCGATGGGTTCGATATCAATCGCCCGATCGTGGGATACATCGACATCCCCGCTGACCCGGCCGATTCGGTCGTTGTCCTGGCCCTGCCGATCACTGGGGAAAAAGAATTCCTTGGGTTCTGTGAGCGGTGGAACAAAAGCCAACCGAAGGCTCTCAAGGACGGACTCTACGAGGTGCCTTCACTCGAGGCGCCGCTCAAAGCCGTGATGCGGATGGTCGACGGCTACGCCTACATCGCAACCGGCATGAAAGATCCGGCCCGACTCCTGACACCGGCCAACATTGTCGCGGCCGGCAAACTCTACGATCCACTCGACACCGCCCTGATGACAGGCCGGGTATTCTTCGATCGGTTGCCCAAGGAACTCCGCCCGAAAATCGCATCCTACATCGAACAGGCGAAAAAATCGCTCGCCAATCTGCCCCTCCCACCCGACATCAGCGACGGAGCCAAGAAAGCACTTGAGCCGTTCTTGAAACTTGCAGGACGTTACTTGGACCTGAGCGAGGGGGCGAAGGAGGCGGTTGCCCGGCTGAGCACAGACGCCGCGACCGGTGATGTGTTCATGGATTTCACGCTGTCCGCCGTCCCGGGATCGCCACTGGAGAAACTGATCGCCAGTCGGCCAGCATCCACGAGTCGGTTCGCCGGGCTCTTCACAGCCGACACCGTCTACGGGGTCAGCTATCAATTGCCGCTCTTTGCCGAGGAGATCCGGACTGCTGCCACCGAGGGGCTAGAACTCCTCCAGAAGCAGGCAGCGAACAACGCCCCGCCGTTCGGGCAAGGCTTGATCGACGAACTCCTCAAAGGGGTCATCCGGACAGTCAAAACGGGTGATGTGGAGCTGACCGGAGTGGTTCGAGGCCCGGATAAGAACGGAGCACACACCGCCGTCGCTGCCATCGCATTCGAGGATCCCTCCGGGGTCGAGAAAGAATTGAAGAAGCTGATCGACCTGATTGCCCCCCAGGAGATCAAGGATGTCTTCAAGTGGGACGCGGACAAGGCCGGCGCGGTGAGCATTCACACGATCGACATCGTCAAGACCCCGGGTGGACAGAACCCGGAGTTCATCAAGGGAGTGTTCGGGCCAGACGCGATCCTGGCAATAGCGTTTGCCCCGAAGGCCGTGTACGCAGCCTTCGGCCCGGATGCCATTGCGGCAGTCAAAGCGGCAATCGCGTTGAAGCCGACTGCGGCACCGGCGATGGAGGTGGTGATGAACCCGGCCCGGTTGGCAAAGCTAATGCATGCCATTGGCGCTAACGAGGCCTTGATCGAGACAGCACTGGGCAAGGAGAATAAGCGTCTTTCAGCAGGTACTCTGACGATCGAGGGTGGGAAGGACTTGAAAATCCGGCTCGGGTTTAACGTCAAATTGGTCGGGTTGGCTGGGGGCGGCGTCGGGGTTGCGGTCCCACCGGGAGAGGACAAGTAAGGCGTCGGGTAGAGGAAAGAAGACCCACCCTC
Organism: Gemmataceae bacterium; assembly: GCA_003136315.1. GTDB lineage: Bacteria > Planctomycetota > Planctomycetia > Gemmatales > Gemmataceae > Urbifossiella. Next base: position 7,107 of record PLDW01000229.1, read on the forward strand.
GCGACAAGCCGACCCCGGGCGGCCCGGAGGGTGGCCCACCTGAATGGAGAGGAGGTCGGGCGAAGCCGACCGGTGGGGTGTGATCCCGCCAGTGCGCCAAATATCAGGCAATTTGCGGCAGTGGGGGGGGGGGGGGGGGGGGAGGAGGGGGGGGGGGGGGGGGGGG
>PLDW01000229.1:7327-16366 GCA_003136315.1 Gemmataceae bacterium
AATATGCGCGCACCAGAGGGATCGCACCCGACCGGTGACACCCAATCGAGTACCCTCATGTCCGACTCCCCCGCTGGTGATGCCCCTGGCTTCCCGACCTCCCGACCACGGCGGTTGCGCTACAACCCGCTTGTGCGCGAACTGGTTCGGGAAACCGAACTCTCCTCCCGCGACCTGATCTTGCCGCTGTTCGTCCGGCACGGCAGGGGCGTCCGGCAGGAGATTGGCTCGATGCCGGGGAACTTCCAGTTGAGCGTTGACACCCTCGTCGACGAGGTCGGGGCCGCGCGCGATCTGGGGGTCCGGTCGTTCATCCTCTTTGGCATCCCCGCGTTCAAGGACGCAACCGGATCGAGTGCTCTGGAAGATGAGGGCATCGTGCAGCAATCGCTCCGGGCGCTGCGAAAGGCGCACGGCACCGACATCCTTCTGATGACGGACGAGTGTTTCTGCGAGTACACCGACCACGGCCACTGCGGCATTCTTCACCGTCGCGGCGACGGGCTGGATGTGGACAATGACGCAACACTCCCGATCCTGGCAGCGCAGTGCGTGAGCCACGCGCGAGCGGGGGCAGACGTGATCGCACCGAGCGGGATGCTGGATGGGATGGTGGGTGCGATCCGCCGGGGACTGGATTCGGCCGGGTTCCACGACATCCCGATCCTGAGCTACGCAGCCAAGTATGCGAGCGGGTTTTACGGTCCGTTCCGAGACGCAGCGGAGTCGCCGCCACAGTTTGGGGACCGGAACACCTACCAGATGGATCCGGCGAATGGGGACGAGGCGATGAAGGAGGTGGCGCTGGATCTGGCCGAGGGTGCGGACATGATCATGGTGAAGCCAGCGCTATCGTACCTGGACATTATCCGGCGGGTGAAGGATCGCTTCCGTGTGCCGGTGGCAGGCTACAACGTGAGCGGCGAATTCGCGATGGTGAAGGCCGCGGCCCGCAACGGCTGGATCGACGAGCGTCGGGTGACGCTGGAAATCCTCACGAGCATCCGCCGCGCCGGTGCCGACATGATCCTTACCTACCACGCCCGGGATGTGGCAAAGTGGCTGCGGTGAGGGGAGGAAGCCGAAATGGTAGTGGACAGTCAGGGACGTTATCCCAGCCCTTCAGGCTGGAAGTCGTCTCCCCAGGGCGTTGCCCTGGGCTGAGGGATCTCAGCCTTTCAGGCTGAATACCAATCACCCTCCTGGAGAATTTGCGGCATTCGATCCCAAGATCCATGTGTCACCATCTTGACTTATCGGTTGCCTCTGGTCTAATTGGACGAGTGTTTGAGGGCCTTGGCCACATCAGGAGGAAAATCGCGATGGCAGACGTGACCCGTCGAGAAGTGATTGGCAAGTTGGCGGCGACGGCCGGTGTCGGTGCATTGCTCACAGCGGCGACGGCGGAAGCCAGCGAGGACGGCAAGCCGGAATCCACTCACAGCGAGTCGAGGGGTTCGGACTTGCACGTCGAGTATGGCATCATCCGGAAGCCGAATGGCGGGGAGTACACGGTCAAATTCAAACGCGAGTTCTCCGGGCCTCCGACCGTCCTGCTCACCCCGTATTGGCACGACCAGGGCTCGCAAGTGAGCTACATCGAGACCCTCGTTCATGTTTCCCATCGGGAATTCCGCGGTGTCAGCGATAATGCTGCGGAGAACTACTACGTAAGCTGGGTGGCGATCGGCCGCAAGAGGGATTAGGCAAGCGGCAGATGGAGGAATAGCACCTGTCATGGAGAGCCGGGCCGCCACGGAGGGCGACCCCTACNNCCCTCCGTGGCGGCCCGGGGTGGACGAGTCCCAAACCCGGGTATGCTTGCTTCTGCCCCTCGGCTTAGTGCCTGCACAACCCCTTTCACTCCTCGTCCGGAAGGCCGACCAACTCGTCCATGTTCAGACCGGGCATCGCGACCAACCGGCCGCGGTCCTTCATCGCGACGGCCCAGCTCCCGTCTCCCGCATCGATCCGATACTCGGCGTCTGGCGGGCCGTCCTTGGCCACCTTCATCAGCCGCTGGATTGCCTCGTTTGCGTCCCGGCGGTCCCGGTTCCGCTCGGCCAGGAGTTCCGCCAAACGGTGGTTCGCCTGGGGCATCCCACCGTCGGCCGCCCGGCGGAACCACTTGATCGCGGCGGTCACGTCGCGGTCCAGCCCGCCTGCCGCGGTGTCGATCATCACGGCGAGGTTGAACTGGGCGAACGTATCCCCCAGTTCGGCGGCCCGGCTGTAGAGCCCGGCTGCCCGGCGGTCATCCTTTGGCATACCACGCCCCTCGCTCAGGAGGTAGGCGAGCATCCGGAGCGACTCCGGGTGGTTCTGGGCCGCAGCGTACTCGAACACCTCTGCCGCCGCGGTCGGGTCGTCATGCCCGAAGCAGAGGATCAGGCCCAGCGCGTTCTGCGCTGAGGCAGACCCGCCCTGCGCGGCCTCTTCGAGTGCCACCCGGCCCCGGATGATCTCCTGCTCCGCCTCGTTCTCCCCAGCCTGCCAGGCCTGAAAGAACCAGTGCGCAGCGAGCCCGGGGTCGTGGGAGCGTCCGCCTGAGCCATCGGCGTGGAGTCGTCCGAGGAGGAGCATGGCGGGGCCGCTCCCCCGGGCCGCCGCTTTCTCCCACCACCGGCCCGCTTCCACCAAATCGACTGGGCCAGATTCGCCGCTGGCGTGCATCCGCCCGAGGTGAACCATCGCCTCCGGATAGCCACTGTCGGCCGCGAGTCGATACCATCGCAGCGCGGCGTCACGATCCTGCGGGACACCGCGACCAGTCGCATAAAGCCCACCCAGGCAATACTGAGCCACCGGATGTCCGGTCTCGGCCGCCCGGGCGTAGTGAATTGCCGCTGTGGCCGGGTCCGCCGGTCCACCCTGCCCGTGAGAGATCATCGAACCCAGGAGATACTGAGCGTGAGCGTCGGCAGAAGCCAACTCGGCACAGATCCTCCGGGCAGTCGGGAAATCGTTGCTCTGGAGTGCCCGGATGGCATCCTGGATCGTTGGCATGTGGGGGCCTTTTGGACGAGCGGCGAAACCTAACCCCCCAACCCCCTTCCCTAAAAAGGAAGCGGGAGCCGGAGGGCCTTTTGACTGTCTTCCTGCACCGGGAAAGGGGTTCTGTCCGGTGGTCCTTATACACGAACTCGGTCGGGCTGGCTCATCCCAAGAGTCTGCATCGGTATAATGGGAGTGCGANNCTCGGCAGGAGCCTCGCACTCCCATATTTGTGCTTAATTGTCTTTGTGTCGATACTAGACATCGGACTGATTCTTGGATCACACATGGCGGAGGGCCTCGATCGGGTCGAGCCGTGCGGCTCGTCGGGCTGGGTAGATCCCCGACGCCAGCCCGACCAACACCGATACACCGAACGCAACAACAGGCGACCAACTGCGGATGATCGTCGGGAGCCCGATCAAGCCCGCTACCACGTAGGCGAGTCCGATTCCCAGCCCGATTCCGATCAACCCACCACAGCACGAGAGCAACAGTGTCTCCGCCAGGAACTGGACGGCGATATCTCGCCGCTTGGCACCGAGAGCCCGGCGGATGCCAATTTCGCGTGTCCGCTCGGTCACTGTCGCCAACATGATATTGGCGATACCAATCCCGCCGATCAGCAACGAGATCCCGGCGATCGATCCGAGGATGAGGGTGAACAAGCGTTGGGTCTCCTCGGCCTTCCGGAGCAGATCCAGTGGAACTGTGATGACGACATCTTTGCGGGGGTGGAACTGGTCGATGACCGATTGCAAGGCCCGGGCTGTCGCTGGAACATCCTCGATCCCCCGGACGGTCACTGTCGTCTGGCTGACCTCCAGCCGTTCTACCGAGAAGGAACCAGCCTTCATCGTGATCAACTCGCGGCCCAGCCGGGCACGGTCGGTTGCGAACGGAATAAAGACCACTCGGTTGTAATCGGATTCGCCGCCATCCGCACCGCCCGCGAGAGTTTTTGGGCTGATGACGCCAACAACTGTGAACGATCGGGACCGGTCGGGCGATTCCAGGGAAACGTTGCGACCGAGCGGGTCGGAAGTGGGGAAAAGCGTCTCAGCGGCGGCTGAACCGAGAACCGCGACATTCGCGTACTGATCCTCATCCAGGGCATCGATCCCCCGTCCGGCAGACAAATGGATGTTGTGCTGCTGAAGGAAATCGGGAGTCACCCCGACGATTCGAGCTTCGAGTTTCTTGTCGAGATATCTTACGGTCTTGCGATATTCTCGCATCGGGGTGGCTGAGGTGACCGTCGGGAGGGTCGAGCGGATTCGTTCCAGATCCTGATGGGTCAAGCCGTAGGAGAGCAGGTCCACCCCCTGCCGCTGGTTCGGTTCGTCGGTGGGCTTGACGCTTCGAAGCAAGATGGTCGATGCACCGAGATCCTCAAGCTGCTTGAGCGCCTGGTAACGGGCGGCCTCTCCGACGGCCAGCATGACGATGACCGACGCCACCCCCAGGATGATCCCCAGCATCGTCAACCCCGACCGCAGTCGGTGCGCCGCCAGGCTTCGCAGCCCCAGTTTGACGGTGTGTGGAAGGCGCAACGTGATCACTGGCGGCCCTTCATCAAGGAACCTGCTGTGGCGAACTCCCTTTCAGGAAACCGTTGTGCCAACGGATTGAACTTGGACCAGTTCGTCCAGCTCCAACCCTGAAACAGGAACCCGCAGAGGCTGTCTCATTCCAGGAGCAAGTATCGGTCTAACGGGAGTGCGAGGCTCCTGCCGAGCGTGAGGGTGGTACGGCTCGGCAGGAGCCTCGCCCTCCCATTTGCATGTCTGACCGTCTAACGGGAGTGCGAGGCTCCTGCCGAGCGTGAGGGTGGTACGGCTCGGCAGGAGCCTCGCCCTCCCATTTGCATGTCTGACAGTCTTTCCATAGCTGCGACAGCCTCTGCGGTTTTCTGTACGAGGCCACGATACCCATTGGGTTCCCGGACAGCAAGCGCTTCCCAGGGTTTCGCCAGCAGACCGGCTCCACCCTGGATATTGTCCCCAGCCCCATTTGGGGCTCCTATCCCCATCAACTACGGAACTGCGCGCACCTGCCCGTCTGCGACTCAAACCTTGGTCTCCCCGGTGCGGCCCGATATCATCTCAGGTACCGCTGCTGATTTATTCCCCTCACGAGACGCATCATGAGCCGCGCTGCTCGCCTCCTGTTGCTCACGGCCGCCGCGTTGTTGTTTCCGATCGCGCCCGCCTCGGCCCAGCCCGATCCGACCGATACCCGGCTCCTCTCGATGCCGGCCATCGGGCCGAAGCAGATCGCGTTCGTGTACTCCGAAGACCTGTGGGTCGCCGACCTGGATGGGAAGAACCCGCGACGACTGACCACAGACATCGGCGTCGAGTCGAACCCCGTGTTCTCACCGGACGGTAAGACGATCGCGTTCAGTGCCGAGTACGACGGCAACACGGACGTGTTCACCATCCCGGCCACCGGTGGCAGCCCGACTCGCCTGACCTCGCACCCCAGCCCGGACATTGTCCGCGGGTTCACCCCAGACGGCACGGCGGTGTTGTTCTCGTCGCCACGCCATGTGTATAGCAATCGCCACTCGCAACTCTTCACGGTTCCATTGACCGGCGGGATGCCGACGCAGTTGCCGATCCCGTGGGGCTTCGAGGCCGCGTACTCGCCAACCGGTGAGTATATCGCGTACACCCCCGTCCGCGATGCCACAGCCCAGTGGAAAAACTACCGCGGCGGCACTCACTCGCGGGTCTGGATTTACCGTGTCAAGGATCACGATGTTGTCGAGATCCCGCAACCGAAGGATCGCTGCAACGACTCCGACCCGAACTGGGTGGGGAACACGGTGTACTTCCGCTCCGACCGCGCCGGCGAATACAACGTGTTCGCCTTCGATACCGGGTCGAGGGAGGTGAAGCAGGTCACGAAGTTCCCCGATTTCCCCGTCCTGGACATCAACACCGATGGCAAACAACTGATCTTCGAGCAAGCCGGTTACTTGCACCTGCTGAACCCCGGCGAGTCGCAACCAGTGCGGCTCAAGATCGGCATCGCCAGCGATTGCCCGGAGGCTCGCGCCCGCTTCGCCAAGGGATCGAAGTACGTCCGCCACGCAAGCATCTCGCCGAGCGGCTCACGGGTTGCAGTCGAGTTCCGCGGCGAGATCGTCACGGTCCCTGCGGAGAAGGGTGATGCACGGAACCTGACCAACAGCGTCAGTGTCCACGACCGCAGCCCGTCGTGGTCCCCCGACGGCAAAACGATTGCGTACTTCTCGGATGAAGACGGTGAATACCAGCTTGTACTCGCTCCGCAAGCGGGCAAGGGTGAGGCGAAAAAAATCAAGCTCACCGGCAACGGATTTTATTTTGACATCGTCTGGTCACATGATTCGAAGAAACTCCTGTATCGCGATAATGCCCAGTCCGTGTACTGGGTCGATCTCGCGACGGCGAAGACGACGCGGATCGTCGAGCCGAAACATGGGCTTGGCCGGGGCCTGAAGCCAGCGAGTTGGTCGCCGGACTCGAAGTGGGTGACATACGCCATCAACACGCCGGCACAAATCTCCCGCGTCTACGCCTACTCCCTGGAGCAGGATCAGTCATTCCCGATCACCGATGGCCAGACCGAAGCGGTCGAACCCGTCTTCGATGCCAGTGGGAAGTACCTGTATTTCCTGGGATCGAACGATACGGGGATGAGTAAGCACGGATTCAGCCAGTCTTCGGCGGACAGCCGCCAGCCGCGCTGGACGATTAACCTGGCCGTGTTGAAGGCCGATGTGCCCAGCCCGTTCCTCCGCGAGAGCGACGAAGAGAAAGGCGAACAGGCCGCCGGGACACGAGAACGCCCGGGTTCTCCCCCGAAAGCCAAAGATCCGGACGTCATCGCACCGGTTGTGATCGACTTCGCTGGCCTTGGGCAGCGGATACTGTCGTTTCCACTGCCGCCAGGGAATTACGCCAGCTTGAACGCTGGCGCGGCGGGACAGGTGTTCTACCTGACGCCGCCGGAGCAAGGCGGGCCGCGGACGCGGGGCGAAGGACCACCGGGTGCCCCACTCCAGCGCTATGATCTCGACCGCCGGCGCGCTTCGACCGTGCAGCCATCGGTCACATCCTACGAACTCACACCCGATGGCAAGAAGATGCTCTACTCCACGGGCGGTGGCAACTGGTTCATCGGTTCGACAACAGGGAGCAGCCCAGACGCCGCTCCGACTGCCGGGCCAATGGGTCGAAGCCGCTCGGCCGCGACCGCGCCAGCCCCCAGTCCCGCTGCGTCCGGCGACGGCAAGTTGAACCTCGACATCATCGAAGTGAAGCTCGACCCACGGGCCGAGTGGAAACAGATCTACGACGAGGCGTGGCGGATCAACCGCGACTTCTTTTACGATCCGAATATGCACGGGGCCGACTGGCCAGCGATCAAGAAGAAGTACGAAGTCTTCCTCCCGCACCTCACCAACAGCGGTGACCTGTACCGGGTCATCCGGTGGATGCTGTCAGAACTGTCCGTCGGACACAGTTACATCACGAGCTATGGCGAACGGTTGCACGACAAAAAGACCACGCCTGGTGGTTTGCTCGGTGCTGACTTCGAGGTTGCCGATGGCCGCTACCGCTTCAAGAAGGTCTATGGCGGGCTCAACTGGACCGCTGCGCTCCGTTCCCCACTGACCGCCCCTGGCGTGAATGTGAAGGAGGGCGAATTCTTGCTTGCGGTCAATGGCAAGGAACTCAAAGCCCCTGACGAGGTTTACGCACTCTTCGAGAACACCGCCGGAAAGCTGATCGAGATCACCGTTGGGCCAAGTGCCGACGGCAAAGGAAGTCGCACTGTGAGCGTCGAGCCGATCGCGTCGGAACTCGCGTTGCGGAACATGAGCTGGCTCGATGGGAACCTGAAAAAAGTGGAGCAGGCGACCGGAGGGAAGGTCGGGTATGTCTACGTCCGCGACACGGCAGCAGGCGGCATGGCCGACTTCAAGCGGTACTTCTTCCCGCAGGTCGATAAAGACGCCCTTATCATCGACGAACGGTTTAACAGTGGCGGACAGATCGCCGACTATTATATCGATATCCTCCGCCGCCCGTTCGCCAGTTACTGGGCACCGCGATACGGGGCGGACAACCGTTCGCCGAGTGCCGCGGTGTTCGGACCAAAGGTGATGATCATCGACGAGGGAGCCGGTTCCGGTGGCGACATGCTCCCCTGGATGTTCCGGAAGTTCAACCTCGGGCCACTGGTCGGGAAGCGGACATGGGGTGGCCTGGTCGGCATCAGCGGCTACCCGGTACTCATGGACGGCGGGATGGTGACGGCCCCGAGCTTTGCCATCTGGGTGCCGGAGGGAGGGTTCGTCGTGGAGAACGAGGGTGTCGCGCCCGATTATGACGTGACCCTGTGGCCGAAGGACGTCATCGCCGGGAAAGATCCGCAGTTGGAGAAGGCGATCGAGCTGGCGCTGGAATCGCTGAAGAAGAACCCGCCGAAGAAGGACACCCGGCCGCCGTTCCCGAAGCGAGTGATTCCGTAACGTGTGGGACGCATGAACGCTTGAGTACCGCACTGGTCGGCAATTCCCCTGTCTCGTGGACGAGACAGACGGTCCGCTTGTCGATCAGTGGTTTGTCTTGCCTCGAAGAGGTTGCATGCAACCTCTTCGAGGTAAGACAGACGCCAGGAAAAGACCTACCACGATCATGGGGGGTGCCACGGGCGGCTTGACCGCCCGTGTGACGCCTTCACGGGCGGACTAGCCGCCCGTGGCAGTGCGCTGGGGATGGTGAAGGTTTTGCGAGGTGCAAGTCCTCTCCGGGCTGTGGTTCCTAGGCCCGTAGTCAGAGGTAACTGCGTCAGACAAGTGGTGAGGCCCACCGCAAGCTGAGGTGGAGAGCAACCCGAGACGAACGTCCGGTCCGCAGGCGACAAACTCGATTCGGCTTGATGATGCGACGAGTCTACTGCCAACTGACGAAGTCCGAACCTCGAATCGGATACCGGGGGCCTTGGCCCTGACAGCACAGGCCCGACCGAGGACGATGTCACGGCTGA
>PLDW01000078.1:0-4547 GCA_003136315.1 Gemmataceae bacterium
CGCTCGAATGAGTTGTCCAGAATCAAAACCATTAAATCGCTGGCACGGGCTTCCAGCCCGTATTGGCCCAGCAGTGACCAATGACGGGTGGCCGGGGTTTTGTTTCGAAGACTCAACCCCGGCCACACTGCCGCTTCCCACGGAGGACCGTGGGAACCAGGGGAAGGCAGAAACCCGGCGGTTTTCTTTTTATCCAGCCTGACCTTCGGCCGGGTCAGACTCCACCTTGGCCCGACCCGGCCGAATCTTCATTCCTCCAACTGCCAGGGCCTTGAACACGTCGTGCTCTTTCAGCGGCGGCCGGGGAGGCCCCAACAGACCGGCGGCCCGGCGGATCAACCAGGCCCGCAGCGGGCCAGTCCCTCGGGCGTAAAAGTACCGGGGGCTCCCAGCGCAGCCGACCCGCGTCTTGAACGCATCCGCTGTCTGGCCGAACCAGACGACCTGCGCGCCCGATCGGAAGGCAAGGTCGAGTTGATGGTACATCAGGTTAAAATAAAGGTCCGCGGCCGCGTTCTCTTCGTAATCGATGCCGCAGAACAGGAAGTGGTATTCCGCTCCACATGCCATCCCCCAGTTAAAGGCAACGATCCGTCCTCCGCGGGAGACGGTTGTTAGCGTGACCCGACCCTGGAGTCGTTCGGTCAATCGGTGGAAGAATGCGATGGGCAAGAGTTCGAGCTTCACCTCCGACTTCGCGACCACAGCCTCGTACAACTGATGCACTTCCGGGGTGTAGAGCCGAACGATCTCCCCTGGATCGCGGAGGTGAACGACCTGGCACTCCGCTTGCCCAAACTTCCGTTGCGACCTGCGGATGTCCGCCCGGTAGTGGGATCGTAGCGCAGCGCAGTACCCTTCAAAGTCCCGGAACGGGCGGGCCATGTTGTACATCGGGGGTGAATCGCCCCGCATGTAGCCCTGCGACCGGAGTACCTCCGTCGCCGCCAGGTCATCGTCTTCAAATTCCTTGAACACGATCATTCCGGCCTTTTCCCGCCGGGCGAGCGAACGTAGCAGCCGGTCGAGTTCGAGGATCACCTGCCCCCGGTCGGCCCCGTCAGCAAATCCCACTTGACTCTGACCGGCGGAGACGGGGACACCGCAGCACATCAGCCGGAAGTGGCCAAACCGCGGGATCACCCGCCGGCACCAGCCGACCACACGGCGGAGGCGCGGGCCAGCAAGGAGCAGGGCATCGATCGGGAGCACGCACAGACTTGCGGCGGCGGCCGGTCGACCGGTGGCGTCGGAAATGAGGACGTGGAAGACGCGGGCACCCGCCGGCAGCCCCTCCTCGACAGCTTTCAGGAATGCCCGATCGGTGAAGCAAGTGGTGCGCGACCCACACGCGGCTTCCCAGACGCCCGGTGGAACGTCGTCAATCGACTCGAACAGGGTGCTGGACATGGTCATCCGGCCGCTCCTCATGCCGGGGCCTCGGCTGCAGCCAGGACCAGGCTCGCTGTCGGGGTTGGTTCCCGCGGGCGGCCGCGAAGCTCGTCGAAGAATCGCCCGACAGGACCAGTCGAGAGTAAGCCCATGTCAGCAACACCAAACCCGTGTGCGTCCGCGGCCGCCATTGCGCGGCGAACGCCATCCGCCGTGACTGGTCCAACCGACCAGTTATCGGTCGCCTCCTCCAACCCCATGAGCAATGTCTCGGCCATACAGGCGAGGGAGTGGCCGGGTGGGAGCCCAATCCCTGCGATCGAGAACCCCGGATCGAGCGGCAGACGCACGACCCCGCCGCGGATCACCCGCACGTCGGGCCGCTCCCGGAGCACATCCTCGGAGACATCGGGTGGGAGCGAAATGTCACAAATCACCACCGGGTCGGTTCCGAGATGATGGGGGAAGATGATCGGCTCGGGGGTGTTCGATGCGCTCACGACAAGATCGCAGCCGATCAGGGCCGAACAGTCGTCCGCCAGGATGCAGCGGGTGCGCGGGGCGGTCCGAGAGATCTCCGCCGCGACCGCCGCTAACCGGGGAGAAGCCCGGTCGCGACCCACGAGAACCACCTCCCCCACCAGGGGAGCAACCATCTGTGCGTAGGTGCTGGCGATGTTGCCGGTAGCCCCAACGACAGCCAACCGGGCCTTCCGAAGATCAATCCCGATCTCCCGGGCTGCCTGCTCGATCGCCCGCAGACCCATGCCCACGGTCAGCGAATTCCCCGTCGTCAGTGCCGCTCCGGGCGTCGTGATCCGCTTGCAGTTGTGCGCGACGATGGAGGTGAATCCCCCGAATCCCACCACCTGGCACTCACGCTCCACGGCAAGGGCAACAGCCGCCTCCAGTTTCCCCATGATCCATTTCACGTCCCGCGCTTGCATCGCCCGGATAATCTGGCGGGCTGTGACCCCGAGCCCGAGCACACTCAGGTGGACATCGGCCCCGGTCGGCGAGTGGACGTGGGTCTGATCGAGGACGAGTGGCTCCCACACCCGGGCGGTCCGATCGAGGAATGCCGCCATTTCGGCAGCGGGTAGCCGGGCGAGTGACGGGTCGAGATCGGCCAGTTGTTGATCGCTCAGCAGGTGTGTGAGAAATGCGACCCGTCGTGGCGTGCGTGCGGACTCGCGGCGGAGCGGGGTCGGCACCGCAAATCCCCCCCCACGCACCGGCGGCTGGCTGAAGTCCAGCAACCGGCCAGCGTCCCCCGCCCGGAGGAGCCGACAGAGTCCGTCGACCGCCCCGACGAATCGACTCAGTTCCGCCTCGGTGATGTACGCCGATGGCTGCACCCGCAGAGTGAGCGGCTGGCTGAGGGTCGGCATCACCCGGATGCCGTGGGCGTGGAGCAGGTAGGCCGCTGCGAAATAGCCCAACAGGCCTTGATCCGAGGCCGTGCGGATCACATGTGACGCCGCCTCCGGTTGCGGCCGGAGTTCCACACCGACCATTAACCCCAGGCCGCGGACTTCCTGGATTTGCCCCGGATATCGGACGTGAAGCGATTCCAACTCCTTTCGAAGAAAGTTGCCCAGGGCGGTACAACGGGCAGGCAGGCCATCCCGATCCATAACCCGCAGGGCTTCCAGCCCGATCAAGCAACCGGGATCGTCTTCGGCGAACGTGGACGAGTGGAGCATCGAAAACGCTTCGACCGCCCGGTCCCGGCGGACCAGCATCGCTCCCACCTTGGCCAGGCCACCGCCCAGCGCTTTCCCCAGGCACACATAATCGGGGTCGAGCCCAAGCGATTCGCAAGCGAGAAATGTTCCGGTCCGGCCCATCCCGGTCTGGATCTCGTCTGCGATCAGCGGAATCCCGGCCTCGCGGCATGTCCTGGCAAGCCACTTGACGAAAGCGGCTGGCCGCGGGCGAACCCCTCCCTCCCCCGCGATGGGCTCGAAAACGGCTGCTGCGACGTCTGAGACCTCCGCCCGTGCGGCTTCCCAGTCGGCCGGGTCATCCGGATCGAGGTAGCGAACCCGTGGACCCATTCCCGGGAACATGTCACGCTGGGACCAGGTGAACTGAACCGCTCCGAGAGTCTTGCCGTGGAAGCCGCCGCGTACCGCCCAGTACATCGGTCGGGGACGTTCCAGGAAGGCATGTTTGAGCGCGGCCTCGATCGCCTCCGCCCCGGAATTCACGAATGTCACGAGGTAGTCGCCGAGCCGCTCACATAGGGCCTCGGCAAGCCGACCCGCACCCGCCCGGCAAGAGGCCTGGGCAAAGACAGGAATTTGAGCGTCGAGCTGGTCCCGAGCAACAGCGACCAGATCGGGGTGGTGGTGCCCGAAAAGGTTCGCCCCGTAGCCGCCAACCAGATCCAGAACCCGCCGGAGAGTTCCCTCATGCCGATACCAGAGATAATCGCCTTCCGCCCGTTCGTATGTAATGTCCAGGCGAATGGCCCGGAGACGGTCCACCAGGCCGGGCTTGCAATACCGTGCGTACCCTCCGTCGGGCTCCTGCGCCAGGGGAGTGACGTGTCGGTTGGAACGGGCGATAAATTCCATAGTATCAATCTAAGAAATTATTTATATTATAACTATCAAAATAATGCAGTCCTTTGCGTGATGGATGTAATACGTAACAAGCGTTCAACGATCCGCCCCAGGATTCCAAACGGCAGTGGGCCGAACCGAAGGGCCTGTTCCCCTCCGACAGCCGACATACCATTCAAATGGAGTGGTCATCCGGTGAATCGCTATCTTGCCCAGTTTAACACAAAAATGAGAACTTTTCAACTCCCACCAAATCTTCCGGCTAGACAGCCGGAGTGAGCAGCCCAAAAGGGCGAAGCACATCGAGCTTTGCAAAGACTCCACTCCGCGCAGCTTGAACTCCTGTTATAGCAACAGCTAACGTCATCTGCCGGGGCACTTGGTTGGGGTGAGATGATCGACATTCGTCCAGTGAGAGCCCGGCTCTCCGAGCCAACTTTCCGGAACTGGCCATGATCAACAACAAGGGTTGAGCCAACAGCCGCGGATTTCGCCCCCGTGAATCGGTCTCAGCAGGAACCCCGCAGAGGCTGTGGCATCTCGGGAAAGACGGTTAGACATACAAACGGGAGGGCGAGGCTCCTG
>PLDW01000078.1:4596-61392 GCA_003136315.1 Gemmataceae bacterium
CCGTTAGACCGATGCTTGCTCCGAGAATGAGATAGCCTCTACGGGTTCCTACATCAGACACGAATCCAGTCGGACTGGGTCCATGTCTCAGTCGTCTTTCTTGCGGTTCAGTTTGATCCGGCAACCCGCTGCGGCCGAAGTCTCCGCGAGTTCGGGCTTCTGCCCGGTCAGCGCAGCGGCAACTGCGACTTCCAGGTGATTCAATTTCGCCTCGCCCGGCGGGGCCTTGTCATCCATCGCCCCAAGGTAGACCACCTTGCGGTCACGATCGAGGACGAAAAATTCGGGGGTGTAAGCGGCACCGTACTTCCGGGCGATCTCCTGGGTCGGATCATAGAGGTAGGGGAACGGGAATTTCTTTTTCCCGGCTCGCACCTTCATCGCCGGGAGAGCGTCGTCCTTCCCGGTGTTCACGTTGATGGCGACCAGTCCCACCTTCGCGTCCGGCCCAGCGTGTTTGGTCGCAAACCCAATGATCCTGTCCTCATATCCCTCAGCAACTGGGCAACTGTTACACGTGAACACCACGACCACGACATCCTTCCCCTTGAAGTCGGCCAGGGCGTGCTTCGTCCCATCGGTTCCGTCCAGGTTATCCCAGGCCGGGGCCGGGTCGCCGGGGCTCAGCGTCTTGTTGAACTTCCCAGCCTCCGCCGGGGCGGCGAGGGTTACCAGTAAAGCGATCACGGCGAGGCGGGTGAGCAGTCTCATGAGCAGACCTCGGAGGATATCACGTCTCGGACCAGGGCGCGGAGCAAAGGCTATTAACAGTGGGATCTGCCCCAGTGGCAAGACCCACGCAATTGGGTTGGGAGTCCCAGGTTGCTCGGCAGCCACAGTGCCAGGTGATCGAAATGCGAAGCCAGGGCGAGATTCGGCTTTGAAGAGCCTCAAACCAGGTGGGACGGGTGGTAGAATAACGGACGGCAGCCGAGTCGGAGGGGGGCACCATGCCGTCACCATTTCCCGGAATGAATCCGTACATCGAACAGCCTGCCGTGTGGCAGGACTTCCACGCACGGTTCATGACCCTCGCCGCTGAACGGATTGGCGATCAGGTCGAGCCACGTTACTATGTGAAGATCGAGGAACACATCTTCATTCACGAATTGTCCGCCGATGAAAGGCGGCCGTTCGGACGACCCGACTTGTCCGTTCACCCCTTCGACTCATCCGCTCCGGTTGCGTCAGGGGAAGCGGCGGTGGCCGTCGCTCCCGCCACAGTCACCATGCCGACGGCGGTCGACGAAGTCGCACAACGCTTTCTGGAAATCCGAGACCGTCAGACACGGCAAGTCGTAACGGTGGTCGAATTGCTGAGCCCAGCAAACAAAGACCGGAACAGCGGTCGGGAGCAATATTGGAATAAAGCTCGCTTACTTGTCACCGCGACGCAAACGGGGTTCGTGGAGATCGACCTCCTCCGGGGTGGCCACCGAATCCCGTGGGCTGGCCTACCGACTTGCGACTATTACGCTCTCGTGAGTCGTTCGGCTGACCGGGCGCTGGATCCGGCAAGGGCCGATGTCTGGCCAGTTCGGCTCCGCGACCCGCTCCCGACAATCCCCATCCCCCTGCTCCCTGGCGAACCCGAGCCGACCCTCGATCTCCAATCTCTCGTCCACCGGATCTACGACTCCGGGAGGTATCGCATGTTCATCTACGACACCCCACCAGAACCGCTACTCTCTCCCGCCGAGGCAGCCTGGGCGGTTCAGTTGCTTCACCCCGAGCCTGGGTCGTCCACGAGTGCATGAATGCCTCGCCTCGCACCAACGGCGGGAAATTGGCCGCCCCCACCATAAACTGACCGCATGAGTACCCCCCAACGCATCCTCGTCACCGGCTCCGCTGGTCGTGTTGGCCGCGCTGTCGTGAAGGAACTGGTCGCCCGCGGGCATATTGTCGTCGGGTACGACGTCCGCCCGACCCCCGGGCTCACCCCGGAACGATCGGTGACGGCCGGGCTCCTGGATGTCGAGGCCTTCCGCCACGCGGCAACCGGCGTCGCCGCGATCATCCATCTTGCGGCCACACCGGACGATGCCCAGTTCCCTCGCGGCATCCCGCCGGATGACAGCGATAACTTCGTCGCCGAGTTGGTCCCGAACAATGTCGTCGGGCCGTACCACGTCATGGAGACTGCCCGAACGCTCGGCATTCCGCGGGTGATTCTGGCCAGTACCGGACAGGTGATTGATGGGCATCTGCGAGCGGATAACATCCCGGTAACCCCGGATGTGCCGTACCGCCCACGGTATCTCTACGCCTGCACGAAGGTGTTCCTCGAAGCTCTCGGGCAGGTGTACGCGAAGCAGCACGGAATCGCGATTCTGGCGGTCCGGCTCGGCTGGTGTCCACGGGATCTGGGCCAAGTTACCGAGATTGCGGGCGGGGAACTGTTCCAGGATGTGTACCTGAGCCCCGGAGATGCTGGCCGGTTCTTCGCTGCGACCGTCGAGGTCGAAACGCTCCCGCCATTCTCCGTTGTCTTCGCCACCAGCCGTCACCTCCACCGGTTGCGGTACGACCTGAGCGAATCGCACCGTATCCTCGGTTGGGCTCCCGAGGATCAGTGGCCGACAGGCAGTACCGCGTGGTGACAGATCGATTCAAGGGATTAACGTCACGAAGCTCCAGCTGTCCAGGTGGACTAATGGCATACGACACACTGCCCCCCGACCACGACGAGCGCATGGACCGGGCGCGGCTCGCCCTGCATGGCCTGTCCGTCGGCGACGCCCTTGGCGAAACCTGCTTCCGCCCGGAAAACTGGGACGCCCTTCTCGACGACGCCCGCGCAACCGCCCGTGGTCCGTGGCGATACACCGACGACACCGAAATGGCCCTCGCGATTCACGAGGTGCTCGATCGGCACGGACGGATCGATCAGGACGATCTCGCGGCCACGTTCGCCCGGCGGTTCGTGGCAAACCCGACGCGCGGGTACGGTGGGGGAGCGTTCCGACTGCTCGGAAACATCGCGGCCGGAGCCGACTGGCGAACCGCGGCGGAGATTCTGTTCAACGGTGGCTCCTTCGGAAACGGCTCGGCGATGCGGGTCGCGCCGGTGGCCGGATACTTCGCTGCGGACGACCTGGGGCGGGTGGCGGAACAGGCCGCGCTGTCGGCAGCGGTCACGCACGCGCATCCGGAAGGGATCGCGGGCGGAATCGCGGCGGCCATCGCCGGGGCGTACGCCTGGCAGAACCGTGATCGACGCGCCGACCCGCGAGTAAAGCGGGGGCTGTTCGATGCGGTACTCGCTCACACCCCGGCGGGCGAGGTTCGGAGCGGGATCGAGCTGGCATCGACGCTGGCAATTGCGATCCCGTCTCAGCCCGAGGTTCGGCTCCTCGACTACGGGGCCGGAACGACTCCGTTCGATATGTCGATGGAGCCCATCGTCCGGGCGCTGGGGAATGGCAGTCGGGTGGTGTGCCAGGACACCGTGCCGTTCTGCCTGTGGGTCGCGTCACGATACCTGGACGACTACCAAACCGCTATCGTGCAAACGATCCGCGGGTACGGGGACATCGACACGACCGCCGCAATCGTCGGCGGGATCGTGGCCCTGGCAGTCGGCCCGGAGGGCATCCCCGCAGATTGGCTGGACGATCGGGAGCCGCTCCAGTTGCGGTCATAGGGAAGCGATGGTCGACTGATGGAGGAAGCCGTTGAGGCTGTCGCATCTGCAGAAAGACGATGAGTCGTATAAATGGGAGAGCGAGGCTCCTGCCGAGCTGTAACACTCACGCTCGGCAGGAGCCTCGCCCTCCCGTTAGATCGATAATGGCTCTCGGAATGAGATAGCCTCACCTGGCTCCTGTATTACCCCTTGTTATGGCAGCACCGGCTGCGTCCAGGCGACTTCCACATCCCCCCGAGCGTAAGGGTTTGGGTGTAGTTTCGAGGAGGTCACTTTCGCCCGAACGTACAACTCCTTCCCGGTTAGGATGTAGCTCGGCTGGAGTTCGGTCGATTCGGCAACCACTTTCCCCACTTCGGACGAATACGCACCGGTCACCGGGAGCGGGTTCCCGTCCTTGTCGAGCCTCGGCTCTGCATCGAGTCGTGCGTCCTTCATTGTGGCCACGAACTGGGTGCGGTACGTCACACCGGGTTCGGCCCGGATGGCAAGTCGATACTCGGCACCGTGTCGTGCCACCTCGTCGAGAACAACCCCGGTTGTGGCATAGAAGTCGCCAGCCTCGATCCCGCGGACAATCGCCTCCGCGCTCAGGTGGGGGGCCTTCACCATCACCCAGCCGCGGCCAGGGTTCACCTTCCCGGCTCCCCACTCGTGATACCCGTGGGCATCGTCCGTCGCGAGCCCGTACACGATCGGGAGTTGGTGCAACCCGAGCCGGAGTGCGAGCGTGATATCCCAGACACGCTCGCTGCTTGCGTGGAGTGCGTCGCCATAGTTACGGACTCCGGGGTGGCCGTTGAACACCTCGAAGAACCGCAACTCGTCCGCAAGTAGCATCTCCTCCGCCCGCACTCCCCAACCGAAATTGGGGTGATTCAAGAAGGCAATTGCCAGCCGCCCGGTCTTCGTCCGCTGGTCCGACACTTGCCGCAGGTTCACGCGGATGGTTTCGATCGCATCTTTGCCATCGAGCGGTTTGATTGAGTCGCGGAGGTTGATCCCATTGATGTGAATCGGTCGTTTGGCGAAACTGTGGGTGATCTCTTCGGCCGGGATCAGCAGAAACTCGCCGGGGACTTCCAGAAGGCTGCGGAACTCGGAGAGGGGCTTGAGCCGGACCTGCTTCTTTCCGTCCTTCTCGCGAGTCTCGACCCACCGCGTACCGAACCGCGCAGCATACTTCGTCAGCGCCCGCCCGCGAGTGGCGTTCGCATCCGCAGACACCCACTTCTCGCCTTCAGCGATGACGTTATGATCGGTGAGGGCGAGGAACTGATACCCGTGTTGCTTGTACCAGTCGGCGATCATATCGGGGAAATCGTCGCCGTCGCTCCAGAGCGAGTGCGTGTGCAGATTCCCTTTCCAGTAGTGCGCGGGTGCGGTGGCGACTGGCAGTGGAGGCGGTGGGGTGATGTCCCGAGGAGGCGGTGCGATTCCGGGTTGCTGCCAGCCGAGAGCCGCAGCGAACATCCCCAGACAGATCAGACCGGCGGCGAGGGGGCGAAAGGCAGACGACATCGGCACCTCGGGTCGGAACAAGAACGTATGGGGGTAGGGGCGATGGAGTTGGCCCGCGGGTTGCAGGGTTGAACAGGGCCGGGCCGTGAGCCGTGATTGTACCCGGCGGACCCGACGGTTCTTGTGAAAAGCTGTGGAGGTGCCACAAATGTTCTGGCTTACCCGTCCGTGTCCCCCGTGGGCGGTCTCGACGGCCATTCTTCTGGCCCGAGTCGTCGTCGGGGTTGCGTTCGTACTCCACGGCTGGCCGAAGATTCAGAACCCGACTGGGTGGATGAACACAATGGGGGCAGAGAACCCCCCTTCGGGGACACTCCAGGCGGTCGCGGCGGGAATCGAGGTCGGTGGCGGGGCGCTGCTGGTAATCGGGTTGCTGACTCGGGTTTCGGCGGTGGCGCTGGCTGCGCAGATGATCGCTGCGCTGGTGCTGGTTCACATCCCGCACGGTGACCAGTTCGTTGCTCACCCGGGTCAACCCAGCGCGGAACTGGCCTGCGTCTACCTGGCAGTGACAATTCTCATATCAGCCGTCGGACCGGGGGCGTGTTCGGTGGATACGATTCTCTTCGATCGCTCCTCTCGTGGTCGTCGGGTGACCACGGGTCGTGTGTCGGCGGACTCGCTCCCTGTCACGTCTCCATCAAGAGCCGGAGTGGGTCGCTGAAGAGTTGTACAAGCCGGGCGGTGAAGCGGGCTCCATCGGCCCCATCGATCACCCGATGGTCGTATGTCAGGCTCAGCGGAAGCATCAGGCGGGGGACGATCTGCCCGTCCTTCACCACCGGTTGGAGGTTCGATCGCGACATCCCGAGGATCGCGACTTCCGGGTAATTCACGATCGGGGTGAAGCTCGTCCCACCGATCCCTCCGAGGTTCGTAATGGTGAACGAGCCGCCCCGCATCTCTTCGATCCCGAGCTTCCCGGTCCGGGCTTTCTCGGCCAGCGCTCCCACTTCCGCCGCCAGATCGCGGATGCTCTTCTTATCCGCATCCCGGATCACCGGGACAACCAGCCCTCGCTCAGTGTCGACCGCGATCCCAACGTGATAGTATTTCTTCAGCACCAACTCACCGGCGTTCATATCGTAACTACTGTTGAAGTTGGGAAACTCCCGTAGCGCTGCGACACACGCCTTGATGGCCAGAACCGTCATTGTGATCTTCGGCGACCCTTTCGGCTGGACATCGACAATTCGCTTCCGACCGGCCTCCAGGTCGGTGATATCGGCCAGGTCGTTCTGGGTGACCATTGGCATGGTCCGCCAGGCGACGGTCAGATTTCGAGCGATCGTCTGGCGGATGTTCGAGACCGGCTTCTTCTCGACCTCGCCAAACTTCGAGAAGTCCGGGAGCGGGGGGATGGTGTAGGCGGTGGCGACGGTGAAGTTCGGCCCAAGGTCCGGACCGGTCGGCTTTTTCGCTTTCTGCCGCTCATCCTTGACGAACGTCTTCACATCATCGAGCGTGACCCGACCGCCGCGGCCTGACCCCTTGAGTTCCCCCAGCCCGACTCCGAGTTCCCGGGCCAGCCGCCGCGTGGCCGGGCCGGCAGGGATGAGTTCCTTCTCCTTGGTCGCCACTCCGTTCCCATTCGCTGACACAGCCGGGGCTGTCGCGACCGGGGCTGTCGCAACCGGCCGCCGATTCTCGGCAGGGGCGGAGGTTGTGGCTGGCGGTGGGGAAGCGGGGAGAGGGGCCTTCGGTGCCAACCCGCCGGTCAGTGTCAGGAGCGGAGCACCGATCGCGGCCTTGTCTCCCGGTTTGACGTGGACCTGTTCGACTGTCCCGGCAGCTTCGGATTCGATCTCCATCGCGGCCTTGTCTGTCTCCACGCCGACGACTCGTTGGCCGATCTTGACCACATCGCCCGGCTTGACCAGGACGGCCGTCACAGTCGCAGCGTCGATCCCCTCGCCCAGACTGGGTAGCCGAAACTCGAACTTGGACACGCTGGACGGTGTACTCACGGGCGGGACCGGCGCAGCCGCCGGTGGTGTGGCGGGGGCAGCCTTCCGTTCACCAGAAGGTGCGGCGGGTTTCGGTGCTGCCGACTTCCCGGCGGCGGCCAACCGCAGCACCAGCCCACCAACGAGAATCTTGTCCCCAGGTTTGACCAGCAAGGCCTCGACCGTACCGGCGATGTCGGCCTCGATTTCCATCGCGGCCTTGTCCGTCTCGACAGAAATCACGTTCTGCCCGGCCGACACGACATCTCCGGGCTTCACCAACACCGCTGTCACGGTAGCCGAATCGATGCCTTCGCCAAGATTGGGCAGGCGGAAATCCATGAGTCACTCCGGCTAGCTGGTAGCCAAACCTGGTATTCCAATCAGGATTGCGTTCCCGTCACCCCGACCCCGGAGGGGTCGTAGCGATTAGCCGGTGGTTGAGCGCAGCTCCACCACCGGTTTGCGGGAGCAACCACCTTAAACCACACACCCTCCGCCTCCCCAGGTTTGTGCTGCTCGGGAGGGTGTCCGTGTTTGCGTCATTGTCTTCGCTCCGCCGCCGGTGGTGTCGCTGCGCTCAACCACCGGCTAATCGCTGCGACCCCTGCCGGGGTCGTTCTGTGCTCCCGAATTCCTCACTCCGGTCGCCTTCGCAGAACCGGCTATTCTGACTTGGACGGAGTGCCAGTAGCGACCCATTACACCATCCACGCTGCCGGGGCATCTGGGTTCAGGCCGAGGTCGGTGATCGCAGTGGCAACCACGGCGGGGTCAAGTTTGCCCCACCGGGCCAGGGCGGACAGGGCCGCGACCGTGACGTGCTCGGCGTCTACCTCGAAGAATCGGCGCAGAGCCTTGCGAGTCTCACTCCGCCCAAATCCGTCGGTCCCCAGGGCGAGGAGCCGGCCGTCCAGGTACGGGGCGACCTGCTCCGGCAGCGTCCGCATATAGTCCGACGTGGCAATGATCGGCCCCGTCGTATTCGCCAGCACCTTCCGTACGTATGGCTCCCTCGCGGGCTGGCCTGGGTGCAGTCGGTTGAATCGCTCGCATTCGAGTGCATCGCGACGAAGCATCTGGTAGCTCGTCGCGCTGTACACCGTACTCGCTACCCCGTACTTCTCAGCAAGAATCTTCTGCGCCCGGAGTGTCTCGTTGAGGAGGACTCCGCTCCCGAGTAACTGGACTTCGTGTTTCGCTCCATCGGGCCGGACCGTCTTGACGGGATACAGCCCACGGACGATGCCCTCCCGGACATCCTCCCCGGGCATCGGCGGCATGTCGTAGCTCTCGTTGTAAACGGTCAGATAGTAGAAACACTCCTCGTTCCGCACGAACATCGCATTGATCCCATCCTCAATGATGACTGCGAGTTCGTACCCGAACGCTGGGTCATATGCCCGGCAGGTCGGGACGGTCAGGGCAGCGAGGTGGCTGTGCCCATCCTCGTGCTGCAACCCCTCGCCGTTGATCGTGGTTCGGCCAGCGGTTGCCCCCATGAGGAATCCGCGGGTGCGGCAGTCGGCGGCGGCCCAGATCAGATCGCCGACTCGTTGGAACCCGAACATTGAGTAGTAGATGTAGAACGGGATGGTGTTGACCCCGTGGGTGCTGTACGCAGTTCCAGCGGCGATAAAATCGGCCATCGCCCCGGCCTCGTTGATCCCCTCTTGGAGGATCTGTCCCGTGGTCGCCTCCTTGTACTCCGACTGCGACCCCTTATCGACCGGCGTGTACAACTGCCCGACCCCGGAGTACATGCCGAACGACTTGTACATCCCCGGCATTCCGAACGTCTGCCCCTCATCCGGGACGATTGGGACGATCAGCTTACCGATGCCCGGATCGCGCATAAGCTGTGTCATCAGCCCCACCCAGGCGAGAGTGGTCGACTGCCCCTTGCCAGCGATGGTGCCGCGGTACAGCCCCTCGAACGCCTTCCGGTCGGGCGGTCGGCAGGGGGTGAACACGTTGTTCCGGAAGGGCTGGAACCCGCCCAGCGCCCGACGCCGGTCGCGGAGGTATTTCATCTCCGGGCTGTCGTCGGTCGGGCGGTAGAACGGGACATCCCCAAGCTGGGTGTCGGTGAATGGCAACTCGAACCGGTCCCGGAACTGGCGGAGGGCAGCGACCATCTGCCGCTTCGCGATTTCTTCCGGGGCGAGATTCGGCTCGGCCTCGATCTTGCCGACGAGTTTCTTGAGCTGATGGGTGGTGAACTTCCCCTGGCCGCCGTCACCCGGCACCCCGTACCCCTTGATCGTCTTCACCAACACCACCGTCGGCTGACCCCGGTGCTCGACCGCGGCCTTGTACGCGGCGTACACCTTGAGCGGATCGTGCCCACCCCGTTTCAGAGCGGTGAGTTGACCGTCCGAGAGGTGCTCGACGAGGGCCTTGAGTTCCGGGGTGTTGAAGAAGTGTTCGCGGAGAAAGGCCCCGCGGCGGGCGTTGTCCTCCTCCTCCGAGATCAAGACCCTGTTGGCGTCTTCATCCTTCGTCCGCATATCCTTGCCGACGTATTCGCAGTATTCGCCGTCCACGACTTCCATCATCCGCCGGGCCAGGGCTCCCGTATGGTCGGCGGCCAGCAGAGGATCCCAGTCGCTGCCCCACACCACCTTGATGACATTCCACCCGGACCCGCGGAAGATACCTTCCAGTTCCTGGATGATTTTCCCGTTCCCCCGGACCGGGCCGTCGAGTCTCTGGAGGTTACAGTTGATGACCCAGGTCAAGTTGTCGAGCTTCTCGCGACCGGCCAGCCCGATGC
This sequence comes from Gemmataceae bacterium, assembly GCA_003136315.1. Lineage (GTDB taxonomy): Bacteria > Planctomycetota > Planctomycetia > Gemmatales > Gemmataceae > Urbifossiella. The sequence goes on from PLDW01000078.1 coordinate 14,489, forward strand.
ACCCGAGCGTTTCCGGCTCATCGCACTCGCCGTCCCCAAGGAAAGCCCAGATCCGCACGCCATCGGTCTGAGCCAGGCCGCGGTTCTGGAGGTAATGGTTGAACCGGGCGTGGTAGATGCTCATGATCGGGCCAAGGCCCATACTGACAGTCGGGTACTGCCAGAAGTCGGGCATCAGCCACGGGTGGGGGTAGCTGCTCAGGCCACCGCCGGGTTGCAACTCCTGGCGGAAATTCTTCAGCCGCGCCTCCTCGAGTCGGCCCTCAAGGAACGCCCGGGCGTACATTCCGGGGCTGGCGTGGCCCTGGAAGAACACCACGTCGCCAGGGTGGCTGTCGGTCCGCCCGCGGAAGAAGTGATTGAACCCGATCTCGTACAGGGTGGCCGCGCTGGCGAAGGTGGAGATGTGCCCGCCCACGTTCGTGCTCTTGTTCGCTTTGAGCACCATCGCCATCGCGTTCCAGCGGACAATGCTCTTGATCTTCCGTTCCAGATCGCGGTTGCCGGGGAACGCGGGTTGCTCGTGAGTCGCGATGGTGTTCACGTAGGGGGTTGTGACCCCTACCGTCATCCGCCCAAGCCCGGACCGGGCGACTTTGCTGATGAGTGCATCAAGCAGAAATTGTGCCCGCTCCGGTCCTCCGTAGCGGACCACCGCTTCCATCGACTCCAGCCACTCTGCGGTTTCCTGCGGGTCCGTGTCTTCCGGCAGGCGACCGTCGCGACGGGCCAACGTGTCCGGGCTCACGAGCATCGTCTGGAACCTCAGCATGGGTGGGAGGCCGCCTGGCACCCACCCGAGAGAGGAGGGGCGGGCCGTTCGGGGGGCGGTCTGTGCCGTCGGAGAGTCGCGGTCGGGCAAGGAGCGGGAGAAGCCACTGCAGTGGTTCAACATCCTTGCCCCTCTTACGATAGGGGTGGGGTTTGGCCGCGTCTATACGACTGGACACGCCCCCGGCCCTCCGGAGCCTGAGCCACCCATGCGAATCCACCTGCCGGCCCTCGCAGCCGCCCTTGTTGTCCTCAGCGCTCTCCCCGCGGCTGAACCGGACAGCATTCCGATCCCGCCCCGGATTGTCCAACTGGACATGAGCCATTCCACCTTCGGCAAGGTGGCTTTGGCCCTGAGCGAAGCGGCTCGTATCCCGTTTACCTTCCCGGAGGCCTCGACCGCACAGCCGTGTGAAGCTCCGTTCGCGTCCGGTCGGCCGTTCTGGGAGGCCCTCGAACTGGTTGCTGACCAGACTGGGAACCGGATTGTCCTGCACGATGGTGGGCGAAAGATCGCCCTCGCTGACCGGGGCAAAAGCCGGGAGGTGTCGTCCATCCGTGGACCGTTCCGGGTGGTCGCCGAGCGGGTCACCGCCCGCAACCTGCTCGATGACGGGGTGACGATCTACGAGGTTCTGCTGAACGTCCACTGGGAACCCCGGTTCCCCGTCTTCCGGATCGATGCGGAGCCGAGCGTCACGAAAGCGGCCGACGACCGCGGAGTCGCACTCACCGGGTCTGGTGGGAAGGCCAAAAGCCACCCGGCCGGAGCAGCGGCCCACGCCGCCACTGTCCGGCTCAGCGGATTGACGAGGGAATCCCGAAAGATTGCCACCCTGGATGGGTACTTCACTGTCACAGCCAGTGCCAAAATGCTCTCGTTTCGGTTTCCAGACCTCACCGCCAAGACACCCGTGACGCTGCCTTCACAGGAGACCGTCACCCCGGTTTTGAAGCGGTTCACGAAGGACGAGAACACGTGGGAGGCAGAACTGGAGCTGACTTACCCGCCGACCGTACCGGTATTCGAGAGTTTCGAGTCCTGGACAACCGAGAACCGCGCCCGGCTTGTCTCCCCGGAAGGGAAATCGTTTACGCCCGAGGGGCATGCGACCAGCACAACGGGTCCGAAGGTTTCAGCCACTTACTACTTCAAGGAAGACCCGGCTAAGGGTTTGGTGAACCCGACCGCGAAGGGGTGGGCACTGGTCTACGATGCGCCAACCACCCCGATCGAGTTCTCGGTCCCCTTTGAACTGAAAGACATTCCACTACCGTAAAGCCATTCGCCCGCCAACCGTCCCAGGACGGTTACGACCATCACACACGAGGGGCTCATGAGCACGAGCACCAATACTCCACAGGATCGACAGGCCAGTCCACCGATCGAATCGGTTCGGATAGTCTCACCCGGGCCAGATGCCGGACCGGCTCACCATCGCCGGTGGAAGCGGTGGGTGTTGGCACTCGTCGCCCTCGTTGGGTTGGCGGCGGGAGTGTGGTTCGCCATACCGCTTGTCGAGACAGCCCTGAACACCGTCTCGACCGACGATGCGTACATGAATGGGCACGTCACGTTTGTCGCCCCACGGGTCGCCGGTCAAGTCCAGCGGGTTCTGGTGGATGACAACTACCACGTCAAGACCGGACAGGTCCTGGTCGAGCTCGACCCGGAGCCGTACCAGATTCAGGTCAACATCAAGAAGGCGCTCGTGGTCGTGGCGGAAGCCGACGCGCGAGCAGCCGAAGCCCAGGCTCGGGGGTTACTCGGCCAGCTCCGGAGCCAGCGGTGGAAGCTCCAGACGACGATGGAACAAGTGGACAATCAGATCGCACTCCTGAGCGCCCGGGTGGCTGCGTTCCACAGCAAGGAAGCGACTCTGGAACGGGCGAAAGCCGACCTCACCCGGGCCAAGGGGAACTACGAGAAGCAGGCGGCGGGCCGACAGGAGTTGGACGCCGCTATCGAGGCCGCCAAGGTCGCCGATGCCCAGGTCAATCTCGCCCTTGAGGAGGTGTATGAGGCCCGGGTCACTCTCGGACTCCCCCGGCGCCCCCTGATCGGCGACCTGAACACTGTTCCGGACAACTTGAACCAGACGTTCTCAACCGTTCGCCAGGCGGTCGCCGATCTGATCCAGATTGCCGCCCAGATCGGTCTTCCGCTTTCCCGATCCGAGGCGACACCCACGGAGGTGATCGCGGAGTTCAGGAGCCGGGATGCGGCCGGGGACGTGGACCGGATCTTCGCCAAACTTGTCCCGGAAGCGCCGGCAGTGAAGCAAGCCCAGGCGAAGCTCCTCCAGGCCCGTCGCGACCTGGATCAAGCGGAACTGAACCTCCGGTATTGCCGTGTGCTGTCGGAGATCGACGGGGTAGTGACCCGGCGGAACGTGAACCCCGGGAACAATGTCCAGGTCGGCCAGCAATTGATGGCCGTTCGGTCCCTGACCGAGATCTGGATCGATGCCAATTACAAAGAAACCCAGCTCGCTAACCTGGCGATCGGCCAACGGGTGGAGGTGTACGCAGACACGTACGGAAGCCGTCGGATGTTCCGCGGGCGGATCACCGGATTCACTTATGGGACCGGATCGACCCTGGCCCTCCTCCCGGCCCAGAACGCAACGGGGAACTTCGTCAAGGTGGTCCAGCGACTCCCGGTCCGGATTGAGTTGGAAGACTACAACCCGAACGACGACACCCTCTTCGCCGGGCTCTCGGTGACCCCCTACGTCTACTACAAGGAGCCCCCGGAGGGGCCAAACGCGGGCCGTCGGCTCCAGGATTTGGCCCGCTCCGGGTCATCCGTTGGAGGCCGACCGTGAGTGCAGGCCCCAATGCCCCGCGGAGCGTGAACCACTGGCTCGTCGCTTTTGCTGTCGTCGTCCCGACCTTCATGGAGGTTCTCGACACCACCATTGCCAATGTCGCTCTGCGGTACATCGCCGGGGGACTCTCGGCCGCAAACATCGATAGCGAGTGGGTGATCACCAGTTACCTGGCCGCGAACGCGATCATCTTGCCGATGTCCGGGTGGCTGTTGACCCGGCTCGGCCGACGGACCTACTTCCTCCTGTCGATCGCGGGGTTCACCCTCAGCTCCTTTCTCTGCGGGATAGCAACGAGTCTGGATCAGTTGATCCTTTTCCGCGTCTTCCAGGGGTTGGCTGGCGGTGGGCTCCAGCCGTGTTCGCAGGGGATCTTGCTGGACAGCTTTCCGAAAGAGAAACAGGGCCAGGGGTTGACGGTATTCGGCTTGGCCGCGCTGGTCGCCCCGGTTATCGGCCCCACCCTCGGTGGGTACATCACCGACAACTACTCCTGGCGGTGGATCTTCTTTATCAACGTCCCGGTCGGGGGAGTGGCTCTCCTTTCCTGCTACGCCCTTGTCCAGGACCCGGAGTACCTGAAGGAGGAGCGGGCCAAGTTGCGGAAGAGTCCGTTCGGGTTCGACACAATCGGGCTCGGACTGCTGGTGATCGTGATGGTCTCTTGGGAGGTGGTGCTGAGCAAGGGGCAGGAGTGGGACTGGTTCGGGGATCCGTTTTACCGGGTCCAGACCCTTGCCGGGCTCTTCACGTTGGGCCTGATCGGGCTGATTATCCGGGAACTGCGCTATCCGGCTCCGCTGGTAGGCCTTCGCTCCCTGGCGGACCGCAACTTCGCCGTTGCCGCAGTCGTGATGGCCTGCGCGTTTGCGGTGTTGTACGGGCAGACCACGTCCCTGCCCGCCTTGCTCCAGACCCTCTTCGGGTACGATGCGACTCACTCCGGCCTGGTGCTATCTCCGGCCGGCATATTCTCGGTCACACTCCTGCCGATCGTGGCGGTCCTGCTGGCGCGCGGACTCGATGCCCGTTGGCTGATCATGGCAGGGCTTGCTTCGATGGCGATCGGGAACTACTGGCTCTGTCAGATGAACCTGGACATCAGTCCGTGGGACGTGGTCTGGGCACGGGTAGTGCTTATCGTCGGGCTGTCGCTTCTGTTCACCCCGCTCAACGTGGCCGCGTATCGGAACATCTCGCTGCAACAGCGGGGGGCAGCCGTGGGGCTGTTGAGCCTGCTCCGCAACGAGGGCGGCAGCGTCGGGACGTCGGTGGCCCAGACCATTCAGGAACGGCGGGAGCAGTTCCACCTACTCCGCCTGAACGAATTCCTGGACGGTCTGAACCCGGCCCTGACCGAATACCTGGCCGGACTGCGGCCAATACTCACGGCGTACTCGGGGGATCCGACCGCGCCGTACGTGCTGGGCTACCAGATCATCGACGATGTCCGCCAACAACAAGCGAGCTCGCTGGCCTACTTCGACGTCTTCTGGGTGTTCGGGGTGGTGTCCGCGCTACTCGTCCCGCTCGTCCTCTTGATGCGGCGATCGGTTGCCGAGAAGGGGGCACACCTCGCAGCCGAGTGAACGACCCTGGCCGCGCCAATGTTGACGCTCACCTGTCTGGTGAGCGTTTCTTTGTGGCGAGCCACTCTTTCCATTTCACCAGATCCGTTGTTCGCTTTTCCAGAGGATCATTCTAGCGTATGCTACCCAAAGAAATCCAAAGAGTATGCCAGGCCTGGTTCTCTGTATGGAAATGACACGGGCGCACCGAACAGGTTGGTGCGCCCGCAGTTGTGTGCCGTCCCTATCCGCTGGGAGACGTCAGGGGCGACCACCCGGCTGCCGACCAGGCGGGCCACCGTTGGGGCCACGCGGAAAACCACCTGGTCCGGCCCGCTCGGCCATGCGTTTGATCTCCTCCCGGTCGAGCGCTCCGTCCTTGTTTGTATCACCTTGCTCGATCAAGGAGTGCATCCGCTCCGGGAGTTCGTCCCTGGTGACCTTTCCGTCCCCGTTCTTGTCGTATTGCATCAACCGCTCGATCAGATCGTCTGTCGCGATGGTCCGCAAGATTGGGGGGATCGAGGGAAGCAGGGGAACCTGTTCGAGTTCGTCCTTGAACGTTTTGAAATCGGTTTCGCTCAACACATCTTTCAACTGCGCGAGCAACTCCTGACGCGATTGCTTCGCGGCTTGCCGCATCCGCTCATCATGTGCCCGGACGATCTCCCGCGCTTTATCGAACTTTACATCTGTCAGATTTAAATCATCTAACAATCGCTCACTGTTCGTGACCTGGGCCTTGGCACCTTTCGCTCCCTTGGCACCTTTCGCTCCCTTGGGACCGAAGCCGGGCGGGGGCTGACCGTTCGCCCCCCAGACAACGAGGATCGCCACGCCCATCGCGAGCGCGAAGAATTTCGTAAATCTCATTACATTGCTCCATTTAATTAGTTGGAATAACAAGGTTAGGCAAGCGGCGGAAGAAAACCGACCAGCGGTATCGGGTGCCACGGGCGGCTTGTCCGCCCGTGCAAGCCTTCACGGGCGGACTAGCCGCCCGTGGCACCCATAATCTTGGTAGGTCATTTCCGCCTGTCTCCCTTACTTCGCCTCGAACGGGTCCGAGAATTTCGGGTCGGTGACGAACTTCTGGTCGCTGAGCGTTTTCAGGAATGCGACTAACTCGGCCTTCTCCTGGCTCGTGAACCGGAAGCCGCGAGCCTGCGTGCCGCCACGGCCGGGTGGGCCACCCGCTACCCGCCCTGGGCCGGCGAGTCGCCCGTCGAGGGTCGGGTGGAGTTTAATGCCGCTGCTGTAGTGCTCGATCACGTCCTCGAGTTTGGCGAACCGGCCGTCGTGCATGTACGGGCCGGTGAACTCGATATTCCGAAGCGAAGGTGACTTGAAGTGCCCCACCCGGTTGCGGTCCATCGTGACATCCGCCACACCCAGGTCGGCAACCTTCGCGTCGGCATCCAGTCCGTTGTTTTGTGCCCTCTGCGACGAGAAGATGGCGTCCTGTTGTTGGGGCATGTGGCAACTCGCACACCGTTGGAGGAAGGTCGCCTTGCCGCGGTTTTCCTGACGGGTGAAGTTCGGGAAATCGTCATTCCGAGACCGGACCTGGACCACACCCTCATCGTACTTCGATTGGTAGGACACCAGCGAGCGGACGAACTGTGCCAGCGCCTTCGCGGTGCGTTCCCGCGTCACCCGGGAATCGCCGAACGCCTTCTTGCACAACTCCGAGTATTCGGGCTCGTGGGCCAACTTCTCAACCAACCTCGCCAGATCCTGACCCATCTCCACCTGATTCTGGATGGGCATGAGTACCTGGTCTTCCAGGGTGCGTGCCCGCTCATCCCAGAAAAACCGCCCACGCTCGTAGAACCGGGCCTCGACCAGCGGCATTGCGTTGCGATCCGTTGGCTTTCCCTCGTAGCCCTTGCTGAACCGACCGGCGGGGTCGGAGAACGCATGCTTCTGCTGGTGGCAGGAGGCGCACGCAATCGTGTTGTTCGCGGAGAGCCGGGTGTCGTAGAAGAGGACGCGACCGAGCGTTGCGCCCCAGTCGGTGATCGGGTTATCGCGTGGAGTGTTGTCGAGATCGCGGACCGTTCGCGATTTGAAGTGCGATGGCAGTTCAATGTTCGCGTAGCGGTAGGGCGATTCCGGTAGCCGGAGCGTGCGAACCTGGGCAGGCTTGTTGCCGGCTTCCCTGGGAGGCGGAGCGGTAGCGGGGCCGGGTTGGGCGATTGCAACCGACCCCAACGCGAGACTGGCACACAGCGCCAAAATCCCGTAGAGGGCGGGGGGACGACACGGGCTCACGGTGTACCTCCTGCCCCCATCAGGCAGCGATTGCGGGATCTACCAATCCTGCGAGAACCGCGTCGCGCTTTGGGGGGACATTCCAAAGAGTAACGCAATGGGGGTCAAAACCGCCGTGAGAAGGCAATGAGAAGATCGGTCTGGTCGGTCATGACGAGGGGCCGGGCCGTTTGGGGCCTGACAGAATCCTTGAGCGGATGTTGCGTCTGGGCCATCACTTGGGTTACACTCAATTCCAGGTGACGATTGTGCTCCCACTGCGATGGCTAATCAAACTCCGTGAACAGAACCGTACGGTGCAAGTTCTTCCGCAGTTGATGCGGCTTGCAGAAACGAAAGAAGCGAAAGTGCTGGCGGCCGATCTCGTCCGGCGGCTGATTGGAAAGGTGTGATCCCATGACCGAAGCGACGCGACAGGCGCTCGAACACGTCAGCCAGATCCTTCACGATGCGGGATGGGACGCGCGCGGAGTTGAGCCGCGCGAACTGACCGAGCAAACGCTTCTCGCCATGCGTCATGCGTACACCAACTTGCTTCGAGACGACTACCTGGCAATCATTCAAGAGACGCTCGGTAAAGGTCAGCGAGTGGAAGACGCTGGGCGTGCATTGGGGAAGGAACCCGAAGAGGCGAAAGCCCTCCTCTCCGAAGCCCTCACGAGGTTGGTCGATTTTGCGGAGATCGCCGAGGAGCAAGGATTTGTCACGCCCGCGGGGGTACCAAGTCGAATGGGTTCCAAGCCGTCAACCGCAGGTATCGAATGATGCCAAACAGCCAAGATTTCGGGTGGTTCAAAACAGGGTAACAGCCAGTAACAGGGAAGTGAGACCGACTGGCAACGTCATCCGCGAACCATTGCGTTCCTCCGGCCACCAGTTTATCCGGGATTCCAGCCTGTACAGGGTGTAGGCTATGATCTGGGGATGGTTGAAGACCTCACCCCCCAGCAGCAACGGGCTGTCAAGCACCGCGGATCGTCCGTCGTCCTGGCGTCCGGGGCCGGGTGCGGGAAAACGCACGTCCTCACCGCCCGCTACCTGTCCCACCTGACCCTTGATGCGGCCGAGGTCGGGCAGGTGGTTGCGATCACATTCACTGACCGGGCCGCCCGCGAGATGCGAGACCGCATCCGGGTGGCAGTCGCACGCCTCCCCGACCCCGCCCGTCATCTGCGGGATCTCGAAACCGCCCCCATCGCCACCATCCACGGGTTCTGCGGGAACTTGCTCCGCCAGTATGCCGTCCCGGCCGGGCTCGATCCTCGATTCGAGATACTCGACGATGTCCTCTCGGCCAACCTTCGGACCGATGCGCTCCGCGAGTGTTTGCAGAGGCTCCTCGCGGCTGGAGAGCCCTACCCACCGGCCGTCGCGGCCCTTCGTGAACTGGTCGTCCTGTTCGGGTGGGGGGCGGTGGTCGAAGTGGTCGATGGGTTGCTCCTGGCGGTCGACCGGCCGGCCTGGGCCGCGTGGCTTGCCCGATCACCAGACGCGATTGCCGCCGAATGGGTCGGCCCGGCCCGGGCTGGTCTCCTCCCGGACTGGGTCGGGTATCTGGTCGCGGCCTCGCCCAAGATTGCCGGGTGCCTCGGACTGCTCGCACGAGTCCGATCGGCCAATCCACAGGTGAACCAGAACGTCGATCGCATTCTGGCCGAAACCCCACGACTCCACGAAGCCCCCGACCTGGCTGTAGCGGTCGAGCAACTTACAGAACTGGCCAAGGTCGGGCGGTCCGGGAAGAAGGACTGGCCGGACGAGCGGGTGTACGAGGCTGTCAAGGATACGTTCACCGACTTCCGGGCCGACCTGCCGAAACGATTCGGTGTCTTCACCGAGACCCCCGCCAATGTCGCTGCCGCCGTCCGGGTCGGGCAATTGTTCATCCGGGTGGCGATCGCGGTCGACGACGCCTACCGGCACAGCAAGCGGCGAGCTGGGGTGCTCGACTTCCAGGATCTGCTGGTACTCGCCCGGGATCTCCTCCGCGATCGGGCGGACGTTCGCGACTCGCTCCGCTCTCGGTTTCGATTCCTTTTGCTCGATGAACTCCAGGACACCGATCCGGTTCAGATGGAACTGGTGAAATTGCTCTGCGGAGGTGGGTTCGAGCACGGGATGCTGTTCGCGGTTGGTGACCACAAGCAATCGATCTACCGGTTCCGCGGAGCGGAGGTGGGGTTGTTCCGGGACCTGCGGCGGGCCGTCGCATCCGAGGGCCGGCTCGGGCTGACCCGGAATTATCGATCGCAGCCGGGAGTGCTGGCGTTCGTCAACGCTCTGTTCGCGGGTCGCATCCCCGACTACGACCCGCTCGAATCCCACCTCCCGGCCGTGGGCGAGGCCCCGAATGTCGAATTCTTGTGGACAGAATGCGGAACTCGGAAAGACGCTCAAGAGGGCGAGTCTGCTTCTCGCCGCGGCCATCCCACACTCCGTATCCAGGACGTTCGCGCGGGCGAGGCCGATTCCATCGCGCGCCGGATCGTGGATTTGCTCAACGACCCGACCCCCCGGATTCTCGACCGGGCCGGGGTCGCCCGGCGCGTCGAGCGGAAGGATATCGTCCTCCTGTTTCGGTCGATGAGCCACGCCGCGACGTATGAGGCCGCTTTGAGGCGGCGGGGACTCGACTACTACTTGGTCGGGGGGCGGGCATTCTTCGCCCAGCAGGAGGTCTACGACCTGCTCAACCTGCTCCGGGCCGTCGAGAATCCGCAGGATGCCGCCAGCCTGGTCGGCACTCTCCGATCACCGTTTTGCGGTCTCTCCGATGAATCGGTCTTCCTCCTCGCGACCCATCCGGACGGACCGTGGGCCGGACTTCACGATTCGGAACGGATGGCCGCCCTCCCGGCCGACGAGAGGCCGGTGGCGGAACGGTCTGTGCGGCAGCTGACGAAATGGCGAGCGGCCAAGGACCGGCTCCCGATCGCACGGTTGCTGAACACCGTCTTCGCCGACAGCGGGTACGATGCGGCCACCCAGTTCGAGTTTCTCGGCGACCGCAAGCTCGCGAACCTGTGGAAACTGGTTGACCTGGCGCGAGCGTTCGACCGGACTGGGCTGTTCGGACTCCACGAGTTCACCGCCCGGCTCGGAGATCTGGTCGCACGGCAGCCGCGAGAGGAGCAGGCTGCGACCCTGCCCGAGAGCGCGGATGTCGTCCGGCTCATGAGCATTCACCAGTCGAAGGGGCTGGAGTTCCCGGTGGTGTTTGTCCCAGATTTCGCTGCCGGAGCTCGTGGAGACCGATCGGCCGTCGCCCGGTGGCACCGGGGGCTCGGGTGTTTGGTCAAGCTCCCCGCCGAGTTCGAGAACCTGGCGGAGTCGGGCGAGGCACCTCCGTTCCCCGACTTCGCCGACCGGCTCGGGCGGGTCGCCGACCAGCTCGCCGACTGGCAGGAAGACTTGCGGATTCTGTACGTGGCCTGCACCCGCGCTCGCGACCTGCTCATCCTCTCGGCCGGGTGGCCAGAACCGCTGCCGGATGCGGTTCCTGGCCTCCCCACTCCGCCACCGTCGAAGGCTGCGACCCACTGGACGCTGGCACTGGCCGAGCGGTTCGACCTCCGGACCGGGCGTTGCATCGCAGTGGATGTGCCACCGGATGCGATCCCCGCGGTCCGGGTCCGCCTCGTCGGGCCAGACGAGTCGGCGGGCTTCGATCACGAACCCGCCATCCCACCGGAAGTCGCCGTCTCACACTCGCCACCTGCCCACACGCAGATTTCACCGGTCCGTCTCATCCCCTCGGTCGTCCCTCTCCCGGCTCTGGAGCGATTGGCCCGCGGCGAACCCGTCGCATCGTTCGCCGAGGAGTTCGACACCGAGGACGATACCGACCTCTCCGACTGGCGGCATCCACGCTCGCGGCTCGGACCGTTGTCCCCTGCTGAGGCAGCCTTGTGGGCGGTTCTGGATCGGTGGGATTTTGCCGATGTGGACGGGTGGGGTCAACTCCTGACGGATCTTGTCGAGGACGGCCCCGGCACTCAGGCGGGTCGGTCGCTCGCGGACGATCTGCGGGTAAAGCTGCGGCGATTCGCGGAGTCGGAGGCCCGGACATCCCTCGCCACCGCGACCAACCTGAGCCGCGGGGTCGAATTCCTGGTGGACTTGCGAGCGGTCGGGGATCAATCGTCCACTCAGCGAGCCGACGATGGGCCACTGGCGGTTCGGGGAGTGATCGATTTCCTGTACCAGAACACGGACGGGTGGCAAATTCTCGCAGTCGACCTCGGAACGACCGATGAAGACGACCCGTGGCGGGGGCGACGACCGGGGCTGATCCTTCAGGCCTGGGCGGTCCGGCAGCAACTCGGCGAATGGCCAGTATTCGTCCACCTGTTCGACCTGACGACAGGCCAGCTCGTCACCGCCGACCCGCAACGGGCCAAGCTGAGCGCCCTGGCGGAGCACTTCCGACGGGCGTTGGAACGGTAGCCCACGGGTGGAAGAGACCGAGTGGCCAACGTCTGAGGTCGTCCGGGAAGGGATTCGTCTTATTGACAAGTGGGTGGACCATGTCAGCGGTTGGACTCGCCCACCTCTGTGTGGTGCGGTGCTTGAACGACACGCACGGCTGAGTGCGACCACCCCAGCCGACTACCGATTCTCCGGCCCGAACACATCTTTGATGATAGCCAGCACGCCCAGCACGAACAGAATCAGCGGATAGAAGAAGATGTACCCGAGGGCGAGCCCGGTGGCGAACCAGACGACTGCCGAAACCATCATGAAGAGCCCGCCAGCTGACCCGGCCCCGAAACGCAACAGCCACTGTCTGGGCGAACGCACCGACCCCTGGCGGTTGGTCGCAAGCCGCCTGAGCAAATCGAATGGAGGCTGTGTCGGGGATGTTGGCACCGTTCCGTTACACTGCGGGCATCGAACCAACTGCTGTCCGGCCAACTCACCGGGTTGAAACGACGGGCTGCATTGACATTGAGATGTCATCGCCATATGCCTTCCTGTTTCCCCGTCCCGGTGATCGAGCACACCACCCTAACGAAGACGGCCGTCTTCGGTTGGAGTTCTTGGCTTTGGGGTTTCGCCAACACCTTGTTTACCTTCCAAAAACCGTTTCCGGGTCGCATCGGGGAGAGAGTCACCCACCTCCCTGGGCGAGATCTTCTAACCACTTGCGAATCACAGCCGCCCCCCACGAAATGTGTTTGCCAAGCCTGGTTGGTAACGTTCGCCAGTTTTCTTCCGCCAGCGCGGACCTTCCCCACCGACCCAGGTTGCCGTCGTGGATCATTCTCGCCATAGACACGGGCCGCCACAAGACGATGTCCTGGGATGATCTGCCCGATCTGGAGTTCCCCTTGTGATTCGCTCGGGAACAGCGAAGCGACGTGCGGGCTTATCCGGGTGTGTCGCTCGCGGTTCCCGCGAAGGGTATGAACCCAACTGGTGTCATTCGCCCGAGCAGCACACCGTCCCCCTCTCACAAGCCAGACCGACAGCGCTGGCCTTGGCGTTCGATTCCAGACCCTGTAAAACGTGCGAAGGATTGCCAATCGTCGATTCGGATCACGTTGTGTTCCTACATCTGGCAAAGAATCGTGGAGGTCGTGACCGTGAAAATGTTCATCTGCATTTTGGGGATGTTGGTTGCGGTTTCCACCTTCGTTCTGGGAGACGATGTCCCCACTGCCAAGAAGACCGAGGAGGCCAAGAAGCCGGTTTCCGACGAGAAGGTCGATCCCAATGCGTTGATCATCAGGCTCAAGGACGGTCGGAAAATCACGCTTAACCTCGTTTACGATGAGAAGGCCGATGCCAAGGCATTGATCGACTCCGCGCTCGTGGCGGCCAAACGCGAAAACCGTCGCGTCCTGATTCAGTGGGGCGGCAACTGGTGCTCGTGGTGCCTGCTTCTCCACGAGCGATTCAAATCCGACAAAGATCTAGCAAAGACGCTCAGGTATGAGTACGATGTGGTCTACATCGACAGCAAGAACACGGCACTGAGCGAGAAGTACGGAGCAGACCTCAAGAAGAATGGCGTCCCCTATCTGACGGTTCTCGATGCGGACGGCAAGGTAGTCACCAACCAGGCTACTGATCCGTTCGAGACCAAGGTCGATGGGAAGAACGGCCACGACCCGAAGAAACTCCAGGAATTCCTCCAGGCCCACAAGGCACCTCCTCTCAAGGCCGATGCCGTACTGGAAGCCGCGTTGGCTGAAGCGAGCAAGAGTGATCGATGCGTCTTTCTGCATTTCGGCGCTCCGTGGTGTGGCTGGTGCTTGAAACTGGATGCCTGGCTGGCCCGCCCGGAAATTGCGAAGGTCTTCGGGAAGGATTATGTGGATGTGAAGATCGACATGGACCGCATGACGGGTGCCAAAGAAGTCTTCTCCCGATTCAATGCATCAGGAAAGGGTGGAATCCCCTGGTTTGTCATCCTTGATGCGAAGGGCCAACCAATCGCGACGAGCGATGGACCGAAGGGAAACATCGGTTACCCCGGAAACGAGGACGAGATCGAACACTTCGCCAAGATGTTAATATCAACCAAGAAGCATTTGGCCGATTCGGACATTGCCAGTCTGAAGAAGTCTTTGACACCTGCGAAAGAACCATCTCCAGGGAAGTGATTTCCCGGACCGAATGCCGAACTCGGAATGCCGCATCCTCCGCCCTGAAGCGCAAGCGAAGGGCTCCCACGCACCCCGAATATCACCCGCCTGCATTTGAGGCTCCGATATTCCCGTTTTCCTGGTGCGTTGTCAAATCAGGTGCGCCGAGATTCCGCGCTGCCGTCTGGTGGTGGCTTTCCTAACGTAACCGTGTGGCCTGTGGATGTGGAAACCGTTTTGAATCCCCGCAGGATCACTTTCCCACTGCGGAATGCGGAGTTCAGAATGCGGGATGAAGAATCGACTTCATTCCCATTCTCGACGCCGCATTCCGCATGACGCTTTGGGGCGGATCGATGAGTTTACCCTGGTGGGGTTACGTGTTGCTGGCCGGGCTCGCCTGGGGTACGTATGTCCCGATCATCTTCTTCGGCGGGTCTGAACTCGGTGGCCGGCCGAACGCCCGACTGCTGGCAATCCTGTGCGTTGGGGTGGCGTATTTTGTCCTGGCGGTTGTCTTCCCGCTCGTTCTGTTCCTGTCCGGGCAGCAGCAATGGCCGAGCTTGAAGACGACCGGGCTCGTCTTCGCCGGGTTGGCCGGTGTGGCTGGGGCGGTTGGGGCCATCTGTGTCGTGTTCGCGTCCAGTGCAGCGATGGCAGCCGGGCTGGAGGCCAAGAAGCTGGACCCGTTGTTTAACCCGTCCTCGTACCGATTGCTCATCGGCCCGCTGATCTTCGGGTTGGCCCCGGTTATCAACACCCTGGTGAGTTCGGTCTGGCACCCGGAACCCGAGAACCCCTGGCACTTCGACATCCAACTCCCTGGGTGGAAACTCGTGGTCGGAATTGTCTTGGTTGCGGCCGGGTCGTTCCTCGTTCTATATTCCAAGGAGGAGGCAGAAGAGAAGAAAAAGAGTGCCGCGAAGTCACCCTCTTCGCCCACGACCACAGCCTCTTCGACCCTCACCGCTCCGCCTGCGGCTGATGCCCCGAACCCTGCACCCTCCCCCGGCTCATGACCCCCGCAGACGCCGTGCAGCGGCTCAACACCGTCCTCGCCCACGCCTGGATGGTCCGCACGTTCCTCAAGCACGCGGACGAGATCCAGGAGAACGAGGACATGCTCGATGTCCCCCGGACGCTGTACGACAGCATCCGGGCGGTCGAGCCCGCATTCGAGCGCGGCGACACGGCCGACTACCTCCGGCGACTCAAAGGCAAACTGCCCAAACTCCGCCGCGCGGCCGACTACTTTCATGCCCACTTCCGCGAGTTCTCCCCACACACCAACTTCGAGATGGCCGACCTGTCACTGCGCGGCGTGGTCCGGCACCTGGAAGAAATCTTCTCCCAGGTGACCGCGTCGGAATCGACATCAGACACGCCGTCCGCACTCTGATTGATGTCACTCGGTCACACCGCGCGGCCCAGGATGTACCGCCCGGGATCGACCTCGGTTCTTAGGATCTCCAGTTCACGATCCGTTGGCTCGGCGGTTACCCCGACAGGGTCAAGCGCAGCCAGTTCAAACCCGGTTGACGCCCGGACTTGCTCCAGCGTCTTCCCCGGGTGAAGGCTCCGCACCCGCATCCGACAGGTGTCCGGTGCAAAATCCAGGACGCCCAGATCCGTGATGACCCGGAATGGCCCGGTCTGTACTGGGAGCCCAGCCGCCTCCCGCGCTCCGGGGCCGGTCAGATAGCCAGGGGTTGTCAGGAAGTCGAGTTTCGCGACGAACTTCTTGGGATCGTGCTTCATCACGATCAGCGTCCGCCAGCAAAAGCTGGCCAGGTCATTCGCTCCGCCGCTTCCTGGCAGTCGGACCTTGGGTTTGTGGTAGTCGCCACCGATCATCGTGGAGTTCAGGTTTCCATAGGGGTCGATCTGGGCTCCGCTGAGGAAGGTGTAGTCGACCACCCCCCGCTGGCAGAACTGCATGACATCGACCATGCTGGTCGCCATCACGGCCCGGTGGAATGTGGTGCTATCGCCGACGCTCACCGGCATGGTCGGGAGTTGGGGGGCAACCCCCCCGGCCTCGAACAGAATCACCAAATTGGGGGCCGACGACCGCTGCGCCAGCATCGCGGCGGCACAGGGGAGACCTGTCCCAACGGCAACGGTTTTGCCGTCCTCCAGTTCTCGTGCAGCACAGCAAATCATCAGTTCCATCGGTGTGTAAGGCACGGTCGGCTCCGATTAGATGGGATGGCCGAAATGTGGAGTTCCTGGTATTCTTCTCTCTTCGTAACCGCTTCGCAACCGACCGGCACCCCGAACCCTCCTGCGGGTGCGGACCCATCCGCACCGGATCGCAACGGAGGGCGGCCCGGGGTTGACTCGTGATCCCCGCCTCGCCCCTCCGGAGTCGCCGTGAGCACTCAAACTCTCGCCCCCACGGTGAAAAGCCGCCAGCCAAAACGGATCGCGGGGTTTTTCGTCACTCTGATCGTGATCCACACTCTCGCATTGTTTGCATTCCTGCCATACGGATTCACATGGTGGGGAGTCGCATCACTTCTGGTCGGCAACTTCATCTTTGGGTCCATCGGAATCAACCTGGCGTACCACCGGCTACTCACGCACCGGGCGGTCGAGGTGCCGAAGTGGCTCGAACGGGTACTCATTCTGTGTGGAGTGTGCAGCCTGGAAGGGTCGCCGCTGTGGTGGGTGCTGAACCACCGCATCCACCACCAGTACAGCGACGACCCCGGCGATCCGCACAGCCCGAAAGACCATTTCTTTTGGGGCCACATGCAGTGGATCTACACAGCGGCTCCGGACCGGAACCGGCTGAGCACGTTCGAGAAGTACGTCCCAGACTTGCTGGCCGATCCGTTCCTCCGATGGCTGCACCGGGGGCAGAAGTGGGTACTCGTCTACCTTGCCCATGCGCTTTTGATCGGGGCGATTGGATTCGGGGTCGGGTTCCTCGTTGCCGACACCGATGCCGAAGCCATCCGGATCGGGGTTCAGGTGTTTTTGTGGGGTGTCGTCGTCCGGACGGTGTATGTCTGGCACATCACATGGTTTGTGAACTCGGCTTCCCACCGGTGGGGCTACCGCAACTACAACACTCCGGACCACAGCACGAATAACTGGTGGGTCGCCCTGTTAACCAACGGCGAGGGCTGGCACAACAACCACCACGCTGCCCCCCGCACCTGCTCCCAGGGGCACAAGTGGTGGGAGATAGACCTGACGTTCACCTTCGTCCGGGCTCTTGAGGTGGTTGGTCTCGCCCGAAACGTCGTCCCGGTGAAGGTCGCCAGCTACCGACAGAATCCCGCGGGGACGGGACAGGAGAACCCCAAGACCTCCGCGAGCACTGACTCGCCGGTTGTCCTGACCCCGGAGGGGTCAGAGCAATTAGCCGGTGGTTGAGCGTAGCGATACCACCGGGGGCGGAGATGATGACTGGTAGCGGAGTGGTCGTAACGTCTTGCCCCATCGTTGGAACGGGCGGGCAAGCTCATCTTCTGGAGGGAAGTTGTCTCTGCGCGAGGCAGGCTGGAGTTTCTAGTCTGTAGGGGCCAGCCATCTGGGCAGTACAGTGCCGGTCCCCAGCATGGGAACCCGTACATGACAAAGACCACCTCCACCCCAAAATACCTCGAAATCTCCGCAGCGATCGAGACTCAGATTCAGAAGGGACAATGGGATGGCGGGAAGATGCCGAGTGTTCGCTGGGTCGCCCAGCATTACAGCGTGTCGGCTGTGACCGCCTCCCGGGCCCTCCAGGTTCTCCGGGACAAAGGGCTAATCCACACAGTCGAGCGGTCCGGCTGCTACCGGGTGCCGCCACCGACCGCCGATCGCTGGGCGGTGGTGCTCCGCGTCACTCCGGGTCCGTGGCTACACGACACCCTCGGTGTCGCACGGGGGGGGTTTGATGCCCTCGCTCGTCGGGAGTCGATGCACCTGGAGACCAATTCGTTCCCGCTCTACCCCGGGATGACCGCACGGGATGTGATCGCGCTCGTCCGGCAGGCGAAAGATCGCGGTGTCCGCGGGGTGTTCCTGCTTCCATCACGGTCCTCTGACTCCGAAATGAAGCTGGACGAACACCTTATCGCCAGTTGCCGGACAGAAGGGTTGCCGGTCGTGCTTCTGGAACGGTCTTTGCGGGGCCACAATCGCCCTCTGGACGCCGATCTTGTCGCGGTTGATGACCTGGACGGAGCCGCCCGATGTACCCGCCACTTACTCGAACGTGGTCGGAAGCGGGTGGCGGTCGTCGTGGCATCGCCGACCAGTAGCCATAACGACCGGGTCGCTGGCTACCTGTACGCCCTCCACGATGCTGCGAAGCAAGCGGCGTTCCAGGGGGAACGGTTTGACCCGATCGTCCTCCACGAGTGCGAGGCCCGCTCGACCCGGGAGGCCTATGCCCGGCTTGCCGACCAGATTCGACATCACAAGGTTGATGGGGTCGTTTGTTACGTTGACTACACTGCGGTCGGGTTAATTGTGGAACTCCTCGCCCGCGGAGTGTCCGTCCCGAAGGATGTCGCAGTGGTGGGATTCGATGACTTGCCGATCGGGAACCTGTTCAGCATCGGGGTGACGAGCTACTCCTTCCCGTCGGAAGAGATCGCCGTTCAGGCGGTCCGGCTCATGCGGGAGCGGCTGGCGGCTCCTGACCGGCCACCGATCAAGGTTGTGGTTCCCGGTCGGTTGGTGGTCCGGGAGAGTTCCGGTGGGCCATTGCCCGATGAAATCTTATAAGAGGATCTCACGCAAAGCCGCAAAGGAAAACCAAGACTTTATCACGAAATCACGAAAGACGAAATTGCGAAAAAACCAACACTCCGATTTCGTAATTTCGTCTTTCGTGATTTCGTGATTCCTTTTTTCTTCTTCGCCTCTTTTTCGTAAGATCCCCCTGAAACGGGAAACCTTGCCGGAACAGGGATCGAGCATGACCCGACGGGCGGATGTAGCCGTGATTGGGGGTGGCATCGTCGGGTTGGCATTCGCCTGGGAGGCCGCCCGGCGTGGGAGGTCAGTCGTTCTTTTCGAGAAGAGCCCGCGGCCGGTGGGCGCATCGGTCCGGAACTTCGGGATGGTCTGGCCCATTGGCCAGTTGCCGGGGGATGGATACGCCCGAGCCCTTCGCAGTCGGGAGCGGTGGCTCGAACTCCGCGATCGGGCCGGGGTCTGGGTGGGAGAGTGTGGTTCGCTCCACCTGGCCCACGAAAGCGACGAGGATGCCGTCGTTCGCGAGTTCGTCGCTGCGGCCGGACCGCTTGGAGTGGACTGTGCCTATCTCCCCGCCGACGAAGCAACCAAGCGATTCCCGGCGGTCCGACCAACCGAACTCCGTAGCGCGCTGTACAGCCCTACTGAACTCGTTGTCAATCCGCCGGAAGCCATCGCCCGAATTCCCCAGTTTCTCACCGAAACGTATGACGTCGTCTGCCACTTCGGGAGAGCCGTGATCGGGGTGGACATGCCCCGACTCCGGACGGCCGCTGGAGAGAACTGGGAGGCCGACCGCGTGTTTGTTTGTTCCGGGGCCGAGTTCGAGACGCTCTTTCCGGACACCTTCGCGTCGGCAGGACTGCGCCGGTGCAAGTTGCAGATGATGAAGACCCGCCCGCAACCCCAGAACTGGCGACTCGGGCCACACCTGGCAGGTGGGCTCACCCTGTGCCATTACAAGAACTTCGAGGTGTGTCGCTCACTGCCGATTTTAAAGGCGAGGGTTCGGGAAACGATGCTCGAGTTCCACCGCTACGGCATCCATGTCATGGCCGCGCAGAACGACCGTGGCGAAGTGGTGATCGGGGATTCTCACGAGTACGATGCGGACATCAGCCCGTTCGATAAGCCCGAGATCGACGGTCTGATCCTGAATTACCTCCAGGATCGAATGGTCCAACTCCCGGACTGGACGATCGCGGCACGCTGGCACGGGGTCTACGCCAAGCATCCGATTGAGCCAGTGGTATTCGCCGAACCGCAGTCGAGGTGTGTGGTTGTGGCTGCGACCGGCGGTGCCGGGATGACACTCGCGTTCGGGATCGCAAGAGACTGGTGGGAGGTGAATGACCGATGACACCACCGGAACTCCTGGCCCGGATCGAGCATCTCTTCGCCGAGCGGGGTGGGGCCGAATACCACGGCGAGGCGGTGTCCCAACTCGAACACGCCCTCCAGGCAGCCGATCTCGCCGAGCGGGACAGGCGGCCCGCTGCATGGATTGCTGCGGCTCTGCTTCACGATATCGGGCACATGCTCCACGGGCATGGCGAAGTGTGTGCTGCGAAGGGGGTTGACGACCGGCACGAGGAACTCGGGGTGCGGTTCCTCGCCAAGGGGTTTGGCCCGGAGGTCACCGAACCGATTCGCCTGCACGTGGCCGCCAAGCGGTATCTGTGCGGCATTGACCCTGGCGGGTACGAAGAGAATCTCTCGCTGGCATCGATTCGGAGCCTGGAACTCCAGGGCGGCCCGATGTCCGTAGGCGAGGCCCGCGAATTCGAGGCGAACCCTCACTACCAGGTTGCGGTGGCGATTCGGGAATACGACGACCAGGCCAAAGTGGCGGGACGGGTGACCCCGCCGTTTACTCATTTCCGTCCATATCTGGAGGCCACCCTCCGTGCCGATCCCGCCTGAGATCCGGCTTGTCGTGTTCGACTGGGCAGGGACGACGATCGACTTCGGGTGCCTGGCTCCCGCCGGTGCGTTCGTGGCTTCCTTCGTCGCTCGCGGGGTTCCCGTTTCGATTGCTGAAGCGCGCGGCCCGATGGGGCTTCACAAGAAAGATCACATCCGGGCGATGCTCCAGACACCCCGCGTGGCTACGAAGTGGCGAACGGCCGTCGGCCGGGACTGGAGCGAGACAGACGTTGAGGAGATTTACCGGGACGTGACTCCGCGACAGGTGCAGGCGGCTCGGCTGTACAGCACGCTGGTTCCCAATGTACTCGATACGGTCCGGGTGCTCCGCGCCAGTGGTATCCGGATCGCCGGGACTACCGGCTATTTCCGGGAGGCGGCAGAGGTGGTGTTGGAGGCCGCGGCAGCCCAGGGCTACCGGCCCGATTACGCGATCTGCGCCGATGAAGTTCCGGTCGGTCGACCCGCCCCGTGGATGATTTTTCGAGCGATGGAGGCCCTCGGCGTCTACCCACCGGCCACAGTTGTGAAAGTCGGCGACACCCCGGTCGACATTGCCGACGGACTCAATGCCGGAGTGTGGAGCGTTGGGGTGGTCGATTCCAGCAACGAAATGGGGCTTGCAGAGGCAGAGTTCGCAGCCTTGTCCGCTGCGGATCGGGCCGACCGGCGGGCCGCGGTCCGGCAGCGATTCCTGACGGCTGGAGCACACGCGGTGATCGACACCCTGACCGAGTTACCCGGCCTCGTGGGTGTGTTCAACACCCAGCTTGCCACCGGAATGGGGCCAGGGCAGGTGATGGTGTCGACACCCTTGGAGGATGGCCAAGAGGTTTAACCGCCGTCGGGTAACATCGTCGTCAAAGTCGCCCTGGGGCGACCGATAACCGAGCAAGAGTGGCTTGGGGCGACCGACGTTGAGCAGATGATAAACATGCTAGTCGTAGCGCATCCAGACCGAATGACCCGTCCAACTTGATGTCCGCCACCGTGCGACCATCTCTCGGGCAGTTGGGCCGTTCAAACGCAATCCGTTGTTCCCAATTCTCGTGGGGTGATGTCCGGGAATCCGGTGGGCGGCGTTGGCCGCTTGGTGTACAACCAGCAGTAAGGCGTTGGGCAGTTGATACAGTACCCGGCGCATCAGAGGTATTGTGTACCTCCCCGCTTGCGGGGAGGTCGCCGCGAAGCAGGCGGGTGGGGTGTGGGGCGTACCGTGTCAGGAAGACTCAACCCCCACCCGGCGAGCAAAGCCTCGCCGACCTCCCCCGCAACCGGGGGAGGTGAAAACCTGATCCACCGCCACACCATTCCGGGTACTCTTTCTCCTGCCCAACGCCTAATCGTGTCACCCCCGAGACCCCCTATAGTTTTCCCACGGCGACTCCCCGACTCCCAAAAACGGACCAGATCGAATGCCGGCAGTCCCTGACCGAATCGAACTCAAGAGTGACAACTGAGACGCTTCCATGAACAAGCAACGCGCCTTTACGCTGATTGAACTGCTGGTCGTCGTCATGATTATCGCGGTCCTTATCGGCCTACTTCTCCCCGCGGTGCAGAAAGTCCGCGAGAGCGCTGCCCGGTTGAGTTGCAACAATAACTTGATGCAAATCGGAGTGGCTTTGCACGGTTTCCACGACACCAACCATCAGTTCCCAGGTGCCCGCGACCCCGACCCCTACTGTTTCTCGCCCCACGCCCACATCCTGCCGTACATCGAGCAGCAGGCGCTGTTCCAGATGATTGATTTCACGGGAGCCAAGGGAGCGACCTCGACCTTCGAGGGAGTCAACGGCACGCCAGCGCAGACCCGCGTGAGACTCTTCTCCTGCCCAAGCGACATGGGGAGTGTTCCTGGGGGCGGGGTGGGAGAAGGGGTCACCTTTGGGGGGACGAACTACGTCTCCAACGTGGGCACCGGCAAAAGCAGCACCGGTGTCATCAACGGTGACTATGTGAGTGGGGATGGGGTCTTTGTGCTCGTTCAGGGCGAGCCGGTCACACTCCTGAGTATCATTGATGGGACATCCAACACAGCCATGTTCAGTGAATCGGTGTATGGCGATGGTTCGCCGGGGCTGTCCGGGGGGTTCAGCCTCGACCCCCAGAAACAGGCAATCGAGATCTCCGGCAACGAACTGGATCCAGGCATTTGTGCCTCGACCACCACCTACACTGGCCAGCGCGGCGACCGTTGGATCAACGGCGGCTACCTCTCGACTGCCTACAACCACTGGGTCACACCCAACTCGCCGACACTCGACTGTTTCAACACGGCCAATAACTACGGTCTGAAGACGGCCAGAAGCCGACATCCGGGTGGGGTCAACCTGCTCCTCTGCGACGGCAGTGTCCGGTACGTCGCGAACGGAATTACCCTCCAGACCTGGCAGGCCATTGCCACCCGTGCTGGGAAGGAAATTGTCGGCAATTACTGACCCGCTCGCGCTGTGAGCGGTGGGGCTTCGTTGAGCGAATCAAGACCCGGTCCCAACTGGCGAGATGCCGATGTTGACGACTGCTGGCAAAACAGTCTGACCGTGGGGGTGGTCACCCAGCACCACACCCTCCGACTGGCAACGGTCCGGTCCGACCGACGTGCGGCAGCGGTCCAATCGGCGGCGGGTTCGATCCCTGCCTGGGTCACTGCCCACAGGATATCATATCCGGGGCAACAGTGTGGTATTTTCAAGACCGGGCACCTCCGCCGGGCGAGTGTCGCCCGATCGGGGCTGTCCCTCACTGTCAAGCGGGGACGTAATAATGCGGAACGTGATCCGGGCGGGAGTGGTGGCCGCGATGGGGTTCGTGGCGGTGTACCTGTCGGCCGGGGTGAGGGTGTCGGCCGATGACGAGAAACTGCCGAGTATCAGCGAGATCATGAAGAAAGCGCACAAGAAGACCGACGGATACCTGGACAAGCTCACGGCCGAGGCCAAGGGCGGCAAATGGGACGACGCGAAGGACGACGCCAAGAGCCTACTCCTGGCTGGCGAAGCCCTGGGCAAGAACACCCCGCCCAAAGGCGAGGCAAAATCGTGGGAGAAGCTGACCGCGAAGTATGTTGAGAGCGCGAAGGGAGTGAGCGAGGCGGTTGAAAAGAAGGACAGCAAGGCGGTGACCGACTCGATCGGGGCGATCCGGAAATCCTGCGGTGCGTGCCATAGTGCTCACAAGGGCAAGTAAGAATCAAACCACACTCGGCTTTGTGGGGCCGGGTGTGGTTCAAAGGCCATCTCTTCCCAAGGCGGGACGGCCCGTCCTCGGTTTCTGGTCCGTGTGGTTCTCGCTGGCTACGTCCGTCAACAGATTAGCCATATATTTACCTGCGAATACAATCAATCTATTATATCAAATGGAGCAAGATCATTGCGTTTAGCCTGGATGCTGGCGTGAATGCGGGGGCGTTTCGCGTCGGCATAGCGGCCATTGAGTTTGTCGGGACCGTGCTGAGGTCGGCCCTTGCTCTGGCCGGAGACTTGCTTCCACTCGATCAGGACATCGTATTCACCGGGAGGTGCTCCCTTGCCCAGGGAGCCGCACACCAGTTCAAATGATCCGTCCTCCTGAACGATAGCCATAATCAGGTGCTCGTTCATGGAATCGCCGCCTTGGCGATAGAAGAAAACGGTCGCGCCCGACGCCGGGGAACCCTTGTACGTCACCTGCCCCGAGACCGGATAAAGATTGTTCTTGTTGCCGCATGAGGCGCCGGCTAGCGCCAGCCCTGCGGTCAGGCAGAAAAGTCGCTTTCTCACGCGAGGTACTCCCCCGGAAGATACGCTTGATTTTCACCCTTCAGACCGGCTTGGGGACACCGACCTGAAGGCGCAATCCTCAGTTCTCCATCGACCGCTGAATCAGTAGTCGAACGAAATCACCTCACCGCCAGCCCGACTCAGCAACGCCTGCATCTGGTTCATCGTGAGTCCATTTTTGACGAACCGCACGGACCCATCTCCGAACACGACATTGCTCCCTCCGATGTGGAAGGCGAAGATTTCGCTGTCGTTACTGCACCCATTGGCACAGGAATACGGCGCTGAGGGCATGCCCATGAATCCGCCACCAGCCGCAATACCGGAACCGCTTGGGTCGGAGCCGTTGGTGGCGATGTAGTTCAAGGGATCGGCCCAGGCACCCCCGCCTTGCGGTGCGGGTCCGATGGTGCCGCCCTGGTAGCTACCCATCGCCGGCGTGTATCCACCAATGGCCGGCTGAGAAGCAACGCCCTTGCTCCCGTACCAGCCCGGCCGTCCGGCGTCCTCGACGACCATCATCGTGTTGGATGTGCCATCGGTAACGTCGGTGATCCGTACAGGGCCGTCCGGGGGTTGGGCAATGATCGACGCCCCGGCGTTGATGCTGATGCCAGCGATGTCTGCCGACATCCCGGCGTCGGGGGCGTAGTCGGTTCGCCCAAAGATCAACCCGGCGCTCGGCGTGACCGCGATCCCGAAGTTATTGAAGCTGTTTGCCAGTTCGGCGGAATAGACGACCGTGGGCGACCCCGGCGCGGACGGACAGAGAAAGGTCACGATGGGGGTCGAGTAGGCCGGGTTGTTGGGCGGCATATTGACGCTACTGAGCGCGGCCCTCGATACGTTAATTCCGCCATACAGGTTCCCCTGCTCGATGTAGGGGAGAATCAGGACAAACGCACCCGCCCCATAAGTGCCTGTACCGGCAGGGGCAGACGGGTCCGGGGTGGGCAAGGTCATGTAGGCTTGCGGGAATGCCTGGTTGGCATCATGGTAGTTGTGCAGGGCCAGACCGATCTGCTTGAGGTTGTTGGCGCAACTCATGCGTGCCGCGGCCTCGCGGGCTTTCTGGACGGCGGGGAGAAGGAGGCCGATGAGGATCGCGATGATCGCAATCACCACCAGCAATTCGATCAGCGTAAAGCCGGGGCGACGCGAATTCGTGGTCATCGTTCTGGTCCGGTGGATGTGCCTGATGAGTCGACACGAACTACTTTAGTTAGGCGCGACTAATTGCAGAGGTAGGTTAACCTACACTGGGCGATTTCCGCTGTCAACAGAGAAAGCGGATTTCCTGCTTGATGTCGCGTTTGGCTGAACGAAATTGGGCAGCGAACCTTGGCCCCGACCGGGCAGAGTGGATCGTGTGCAGGGTGGCCATCGGCTTCTGCGCAGGCTGAGCCTCTCGTGCTCATCCCGTGCGTGGATGCGGCTCTTTCGACGACGCCCGCAATCGGCTCCGGTATCACGTCCAACAACCTGATTGCCAGATCATCGACCTTTTCCCCGGGAAGCGGTAATCTTGTCATCACCTTCCCGAGGGCTGCCAATGACGATTGCACAGCAGGTCACGCCCCCCGCCACCGCGGCCAACGGTGCGCCGGCTCCCGTCGCCACCCACGGCCCCGAGGCTGTCGCTCTTCTGGCCAGCGTCCAGGAACACGCCCGCCGCAAGTTCGCCCAGCCGCTCGAACGGCTGGAGCCATCCGAGCGGTGGCGGGCACTCGCATACGCTGTCCGGGACCGGATGATGGATGGATTGGTCGACACCTACGACCGGTATCATGCGTTCGGCGGGAAGCGGCTGGCGTACCTCTCGATGGAGTTTCTCGTCGGCCGGTCGCTGTGCAATAACCTTCGCAACCTCGGTCTGTACGAGGCAGCCCAGGAGGTGTTCGCCGGGGTCGATGTCAACCTCACCGACGTCCTCGAAGCCGAGCCCGATGCGGCCCTCGGTAACGGCGGTCTCGGGCGGCTTGCCGCCTGCTTCCTCGACTCGCTCGCCACGCTCCACATGCCCGGGTATGGGTACGGAATCAATTATGAGTACGGTCTGTTCCGCCAGGAGATCGTGAATGGGGCTCAGCGAGAGAAGCCGGAGAACTGGCTCACGTTCGGGTCGCCCTGGTTGATCCAGCGGCCGAGTGAGCGGGTCCACGTCCCGGTGTACGGGCACATCGAACATGGCCGCGATCAGGCTGGCGGATACAACCCGATGTGGCTTGGCTGGAAAGTGCTTGTCGGCGTTCCCTATGACTTGCCGATCGTGGGGTACGGCGGGAAGACGGTCAACTACCTACGGCTCTACTCGGCCCGGTCGGCGAACGAACTGGATATGGAGTTCTTCAACTCGGGGGACTATCTCAAGGCCCTGGAGACCGAAATCCTCTCCGAGACGGTCACGAAAGTACTGTACCCATCGGATGCGGTCCCGCAAGGCCGGGAATTGCGGTTGATCCAGGAATACTTCCTGGTCGCCTGCGCGATCCGGGACATGGTCCGCCGGTATTTGCGACATCACAAGACCTTCGACCAATTTGCCGAGCATGTGGCGATCCAGTTGAACGACACCCACCCGACTCTGGCCGTGGCCGAGTTGATGCGATTTCTGGTGGACGAGCTCGGAATGGTGTGGGAGGCGGGCTGGGATGTGGTCACCCGGATCTTCGGATACACCAACCACACCCTGATGCCCGAGGCTCTGGAAAAATGGCCGGTCAGCCTCCTCGAAAAGGTACTCCCCCGGCACCTTCAGATCATTTATGAAATCAACCGCCGCTTCCTGGAGACTGTGGCGAAGACGTACCCGGGGGATGATGCCCGGCTGATCCGCATGTCGCTCATTGAGGAGACGGATACCAAGGTTGTCCGGATGGCCTACCTGGCGATCGTCGGCAGCCACTCGGTCAATGGTGTGGCCGAACTGCACAGCCGACTCGTCGCCACGCACCTTGTCCCGGACTTCGCCCAGCTCTGGCCGGAGAAGTTCAACAACAAAACCAACGGTGTGACCCCCCGGCGGTGGCTCCTCGCAGCGAACCCCGGGCTGGCGGCATTGCTCACCCGGACCGTTGGGCCGGACTGGGTGACCGACCTGGACCGTTTGAAGGGAATCGAGCCGCTCGTCGACGACTCCGGGTTTCGGGATGAGTTCCGGCGGATCAAGCGCGCGAACAAGGAGCGATTAGCTGCGATCATCAAGGACAAACTCCTGCTGGTTGTCGATCCGGATGCGATGTTCGATGTGCAGGTGAAACGGATTCACGAGTACAAGCGGCAGGTGCTGAATCTGCTCCACATCATTCATTTGTATCTCACACTGGTGGAGGATGGGGTCGAGCCACCGGCCCCGCGGGTGGTGATCTTCGCCGGCAAGGCGGCCCCGGGATACTGGATCGCCAAGCAGATCATTCGGTTGATCCACGCGGTTGGCCGTGAAGTGAACAGAGACCCCCGGACCCGGGGGCTCTTGAAGGTCGTCTTCCTCCCGGACTATCGGGTATCACTGGCCGAGGCGATTATCCCGGCGGCCGATCTGAGCGAGCAGATCTCGACCGCTGGAACGGAGGCGTCGGGCACCTCGTGCATGAAATTTGCATTCAACGGAGCGTTGACGATCGGCACAATGGATGGGGCCAACATCGAGATTCGGCGGGACGTGGGCGACGAAAACATGTTCGTGTTCGGGCTCCGGGCCGAGGAGATCGATGACCTCCATCGTCGCGGTGCGTATCACCCTTCGGAATACTATCAACACCAGCCGATTGTCCGGCGGGTATTGGATGCGATCAAGGACAACCGGTTCTCAGTCGGCCATCCGGGAATGTTTCAGTGGGCGTTCGACAGCCTGACAGGCGAGGACAAGTATTTCCATCTGGCCGACCTGGAGGACTACACAGGCACCCAGCACCGGGCGGCAACAGCCTACCGGGACACCGACGGGTGGGTGCGCAAGGCTGTGTTCAACGTGGCGCGGTCGTCGGGGTTCTCCAGCGATCGGACGATCCGCCAGTACGCAGACGAGATCTGGGGCCTCAAAGCGATCCCGCCAAAGGGATAAGCGTAGACAACCGGAAACGTTTCTCCCAAGGCGGTCACCACACCACCTCATGTTCGACCACCGCTTGCTGGCCGGAGTAGTCTCGGCCGATTCGCGTGGATTGGAACATAAACGCCTTGTCTCGTTGTTTGGTCGGAAACTCGGTGCCCTCCAACATCACCCAGGAGTTTTCGTTCTGTTTTCGTGTGAGGTTGGCCTTGCTGTCTGGAATGACGACCTGAGCCTTCAACCAGGGGATTGACCGATGAGACTCTGGAACTGGGGACTTGTCCTCGCAGTGGTGCTTGGCGGGCTGGGTCGGTTGGCTGCCGATGATGCCGAAGATCGGGCGATTGCCGCCGTCGGGAAACTCAGCGGCACGGTCACCCGGGATGAGACAAAACCGGGCAAGCCCGTGGTCGCAGTGAGCCTCACCGGTTCTGATGTGACGGACGCCAGTCTGAAGGAACTCGCTCCCCTCAAAGAGCTGACCACCCTTGATCTCAACAACGCGTTTGTGACGAGTGCGGGGTTGAAGGAACTCGCTCCTCTCACGAAACTCACCAGCCTCGACCTCAGCAGGACATTCATCGAGAATGCCGGACTCAAGGAACTCGCACCGTTCACGAAACTCACCCGCTTGACTCTCTGGAACACCGGGGTGACGGATGCGGGACTCGAGGAAATCGCCTCCCTCAAGGGCCTGACCACCCTCAATCTCAGCGAGAACAAGATCACCGGCGCGGGGGTCAAGAAACTCGCTCCACTCACCGAACTGACCAACTTGAATCTCAGTCGCACCGAGGTAGCTGACCTGAAGGGACTCGGTTCACTCAAAAGACTGAGAACACTCGACATATCCGGCACCCCGCTCACAGATAGTGGGCTCAAGGAAATCGGTCTTCTCAAAAGGTTGACGACTCTCAGACTGATCGCGACGGGGGTGACGGACGCGGGGATCAAGGAACTCGAAGCGCTCACAGAACTGACAACTCTCGACCTGGGTTGCGGAGTCTTTGGGCCACATTTGACTGACGATTGTCTCAGCCATGTTGCTTCACTCAAAAGCCTTACAACACTCAATCTCAGTAGCACCACGGTCACCGACGCCGGACTTCATGAACTTGCGTCGCTCAAAAACCTTAACACACTCAATCTCCGTCACACCAACGTGACGGGCACTGGGCTCAAGGAACTCGCACCACTGACGAAATTGACGACACTGGACCTCGGCGAGACCAAGATGACTGATGCAGGGCTCAAGGGACTTGCACAAAACAAGCGGTTGACAACACTCAACCTTTTCACAACCAAAGTGACAGACGCCGGGCTCAAGGAACTCGCTTGTCTCAAGGAAATGACAACCCTCAGTCTGAATGGTACCAAGGTCACAGACGTTGGGCTCAAGGAACTCGCTCCGCTCACTAAACTGACCACCCTGTGTCTCATTTACACCCAGGTGACCGATGCAGGGCTCAAGGAACTCGCTCCACTCACCAAACTGACCACCCTCCAGGTCAATTACACCCAGGTGACTCGTGCAGGCGCAGCGGAGCTGAACAAGCTACTGCCGCACTGTCAGATCTTCACGGGGGAGATTCGGCTTCGGTGGGAGCATCGCTGGCATTCCAGGAGGGGGCATCTCGCACTGTCAGATCTTTCACGGGGGAGATTCGGCTGGGTTACTGAATCCTGGGCTGACTGTGGGAGGATCCACTGATGGGATCTTTGAACTGGGGATTCATGCTGGCGATTGTTGGGCCTCAAAGCGAACCCGCCATCGAGGTGAGGTGACCATCGCGACGACTCGATAAGATGAAACCAGGAAAGGCACTGGCCCGCGCCCCCCGCTGCCGTCATACTGAAGACACTGGCGGTTGCCGCCGGTGAGGGCTGATCCCCGATTTCCCGGCCTCCCGCTCCGACGGCTCCATGATCCACTCTGGTTCCCCACTCGCGATCGGGCTCCCCCTGTTCGCCGTCTTCGCACCCGCTGCCGCTGTCGGGGTCGCCATCGGTGCCGCTGCACTGCCATTCCTCATCCACCTGCTGTTCCGAAAGCGGTATCAGGTCGTCCCGTGGGCCGCCGTCCGGTTCCTGGTCGCCGCCGAGCGGCGACATCGTCGCCGGGTCGATCAATGGGTTCTTCTGGCCCTCCGCGGACTCGCCCTCCTCCTCCCTCTGTTCGCGATGATCGCGGCGGCAGATTGGGCCGAGCCGCTGTGGCAGCGGATTCGTCCGGGGGCAACCGAGACTGTCTCCACAACCCCCCGCACTCACCATGTGCTTGTCATTGATGGGTCACTCAGCATGACCACCCGGACCGAGGACGGCCGGACCCGGTTCGATCACGCACTGGCCCAGGCCGAGCGTCTTGTCCGGAACGGGAACCCCGGTGACGGATATACGGTCATCTTCCTCACCACCACTCCGCAGACAATCGTCCCTGGCCCGTCCGCTGCCCCTGACAAGGTTCTCACCGAACTTCGGAACCTCCGGCCCACTCACGCTGCCGCCGATACAGCCGCCTCCTTGCCAGTCATCGCTGACGCCCTGTCGCGCTCGCCGCGGGGCTACCCGCGCAGGCAGGTCACGTTCTTCACCGACTTGCAGCGATCGGGGTGGGCCAGCGCAATCCCCCGTCCGGATGTCCAGAACCCCTGGACCCCGATCCTCAAGGGACGGGACGGGAAAGGTGCGGCCGAGGTGGTCATCCTCGACACCGCTGGCGCAGATGTTGACAACCTCGCCATCACCGACCTCACCCTCACCGACCCGGTCCCCCTCGTCGATGCACCCGCGGTGGTCACTGTCACAGTCCAAAACTTCAGCCGCCAGGAGAGACCGCCGGTACTCGTCGAACTCCTGCTCGGCCGCCCCACGGCAACCGGGACCGGCACCCCAGTCCCCATCGAGACCCATCCGACCCCAACCATCCCTCCCGGTGCGAAGGTGTTCGTGACGTTCACCCTGGAGGGAACCCGGAAAGGGTTCGTGAACCGTGGGATGCACATCGTCCAGGCCCGACTGCCGACCGGAGACGATCTTCCCGCCGATGACGTTCGATCTCTCGCAGTCGAGGTTCGGGACGGGTTTCACACCATGATCGTGGACGGTCGTAAGGGTGAGTCAGATCCCTTCCGACGGGCCGGCGAGTACCTCGCACGGGCACTCGTTCCCCCCGGCGTCAAACCCACCGGGACGACCGCCCGGCTCAATCGCCCAGGCACACGATGGCCGGAGACCCTGGACGAGCGGTGGATTCTCTCGGCCGCCGAGTTCGCCGACCCGGCACTCGGAGACCCCCTCGGAGCCGAGTGCATCTTCCTCTGCGATTTACCCACTCCCACCCCGGCCGTGGCCGCGAAATTGGAAGCCCACTTGAAGCGGGGCGGGGGAGTGGTGATCGGGCTCGGGCCAAACGCGGCCGCTGCGAAAGAGGCGTACAACCGGGTGCTGTTCAACGAGGGGAACGGCATTCTCCCTGGCCTGCTCGGGGAGGTCATCTCGGTCGCCTCCGACGACCCCGGGTTTCGGCTCGCGGCGGACGAGGAGGCGTTCCGTCGCCCCCCACTGGCTGCGTTCCGCGACGACGCTGCCCGGGCCGGGCTGACGACCGCACCGTTCCGCGCGTATCTCAAACTGGATGCCCCATCGGATGGGCGGGCGCGCCGGATCCTGTCATTCGTCCCCGCCGAGGCCCCCAACGATCCCACTCGTAAACCCGATCCGGCGGTCGTGGAGTGGACCCGCTACCGTGGGCGGGTGGTTGTCTACACGAGCACGTTCAATCAGGACTGGACCGACTGGCCGGTCCTCCTGAGTTTCCTCCCGTTCGCCCACGAAACCATGCGATTCGTGGCCGATAACCCGGACCGCCACACCGCCCGGGTCGGAGACACGCTGGAGGAATTCTTCCCGGCGTCGGCCGCTGGCCTCACCGCTGGTCTCACCGGCCCGAACGGTCTGGCGGCGACCCTCCCAATCGTTCTCCGGGACGACGCGGGAGTCGTTCGGTTTCCAGAAACCGGGTTGAGTGGGTTCTATCGGATCGGAGTCGGAGAAGCCCGTGATCGGGTGTTCGCGGTCAACCCACCGGAATCGTCACCCTCCGGAGGGACCGAATTCGACCTCTCCCGCGTCGACCCCGCAGCGATTCGAGAGATTGGCCCACTGCAAGTCGTGGCCGATCTGGGAGAGATTCGGCCATCCAGCGAGGGGGGAAGCTTCACAATCTCCACCCCGCGACCACACGGCCCCACACTCGCCCGGTGGGCCGTCCTGCTGGCCCTGGGAGTCCTGGCGGCGGAGATCCTCCTCGCCTGGCGACTGGGGCCGGGTCGAGCCAGCAGTGGCAGAGTCACCCGACCACCCGATCGCCGGCCAATCCTCCGGCTGATCGGGGGAGCGCTCGCTCTTCTGCCGCTTTTGGTCGCATTGGCCGCCGCTGGGATCGCGGTTCGCGCAGACCAGACCGGAAACGTGTTCGGATTCCTCCCGGACTCCCTGGCTCATCCGGCCGAGTCAGCGATCGCCTGGGCAGCCGGCCTCCCGCCTGCCCCTCCAGGCGAGACGGACCGGCTCGTCCTGGAACGGTCGACCGGGATCGCTCAGACCTTTCTCGCTGACCGATGGGCCATCGGAGCGCTGGCTGTGGTGGCCCTCGCTCTGACGGTGTTCGTCTACCGAAAGGAACGGACCGCCGCTGGCGGGATCGGGCGGGTGCTTTTGCCTGGTGGACTCCGGGCAGCCGCCTTTCTGCTCGCCTTGTTTGTCTTGCTTGTCCAGTGGCAACTGGCGTTCAAGCGGGAGGGGTGGCCGGAAGTTGTCATCCTCCTGGACACATCGGCGAGTATGGCAACCATTGACGACGTGAAAGACCCAGCGGTCCGCGCCAAGGCGGAGCAACTGGTCGGGGCCGCGAACCTGTCCCGCACTCACCGGCTGAAGCTGGCGCAACTTCTGCTCACCCGACCCGGGAGTGACTGGCTGGATCGGCTTCTGACGGAAAAGCGAGTGAAGGTCCACGTCTACGCGGTCGACACCCAGGCCCGGCTGATTGCGACTGTGGCCGAACCCGGGGATGCCGCCGCTGCCCGGGATGCCCTGCTCGCTCTCCAGGCCGAGGGCGAAGGATCTCGGCTCGGGGATGGGGTGGAGGCGGTGGTGAAGGCGTATCAGGGCGGGTCGTTGGCAGCCGTGATCATGTTGACCGACGGGGTGACGACCGCCGGGGCCGACTTACCACGCGCGGCCGGGACGGCCCACGTGCCGCTCTACTTCGTCGGGATGGGTGATCCGTGGGTGGTTCCGGATCTGCGCTTGTCCGACCCGGTGTTCGAGGACACGATCCCTCAAGGGGACACGCTCGACTTCCGGGCGAGGTTGACCGCCCGTGGCGCGATCCCTCCGGACCCGGTTCCGGTCACACTCTCCGAAAAGGTCGGCGGTCGCCTCATCGAGCGGGGTCGGATGAGCGTGGTGCCCAGCCCGGCCGGGGCGGCGGTAACAGTCCCCTACACTCCAACCGAACTCGGTGAGAAGACCCTGGTCCTGGAAGTGCCGGTCGCCCCCGGGGAAGCCGACACAGCCAACAACCGTATCGAGCGGCGAATCCTCGTGACCGAGGCACGCAAGGCCCGGGTGCTCTTCGTCGAGGGCGACCCGCGGTACGACTTCCGATTCGTCAAATCGCTCATGGAGAGAGAGTCGGACCGGGTGACGGGGAATAAGGCGATCGAGTTCAAAACGGTCCTGCTCGGGGCGTCCCGGGGGTGGGCCGAGACCGACCGCAGCGCGCTCGCAGACTTCCCGACCCGGGACCAACTGTTCGGATATGATGTGGTCGTCCTCGGGGACTTCGACCCGAAACTTCTCCCCCAGGCATCCCGGGCTGCTCAGGATCTGGCCGATTTTGTTCGTGTAAAGGGGGGTGGAATCCTGTTTGTCGCCGGGGAGCGGTTCAACCCGGCCGCGTTCGTCGGGACCGCCCTTGCCGACGTTGTTCCGATCGTCCCGCTCGATGGTCCGTCCCCCCGACCGACCCCTGAAGACCGGCCAATCAGCGAAGGATTTCGGCCGACACTCACCCCGGTTGGGCGGTCCCACCCACTGTTCCGGTTCAGCCCGGATCCGGCCGAGGCCGATCGGATCTGGGGCCGTCTCCAACCGCTGTACTGGTATGCAACGGGATACCGCCGGAAGCCGGCAGCAGAGGTTCTGGCGGTCCACCCGACCCGGCCAGCCGAGGGCGGCCCGGGACGGGAGAACCATCCGCTCGTTCTCCAGCAATTC
The DNA here is from genome assembly GCA_003136315.1 of Gemmataceae bacterium. Classification (GTDB taxonomy): domain Bacteria; phylum Planctomycetota; class Planctomycetia; order Gemmatales; family Gemmataceae; genus Urbifossiella. Next base: position 49,247 of record PLDW01000078.1, read on the forward strand.
GTTGGGGCCGGGCGAGCCGTGTTTCTGGGGTTCGATGAAACCTGGCGGTGGCGGTGGCGAGGCGATGAGGAGCAGTTCAACCGATTCTGGACGCAGGCCATTCGGGTTCTCGCCCGGTCTCGGCGCGGGCGAACCGAACTGAAACTCGAACCCGGCGGAGGGCCATACCGGCGAGACGACCGGATCACCATCAAGGTTCGATTCCCCGACGATGCTCCTGCCCCGCCAGATGGAACCGTGGTGCGGGTTCGGGTCCAGCGGACAGCCCCACCTCACCCAGACGGAACGCCCGGCTCCGGGGGGATGGAGACCCAGGATCTCCTGCTCACCCCCACGGGAAGCACCCGCGGAGACGCCGATCCCTCCTCCGGACGTCCCCTGGAGACTGGCGAACGGCCTACAGCCACGCCGAGTGCGATCCGGGAGTTTGAAGCCGTTCTCACCCGCACTCTGGAAGGGCAGTATCGGTTTACGATGACCGACCCTGACTCTGGCCCGAATCCCCCCCGAGCCGAAGCCGCCGTTCTTCCCCCGCCGACCGAGCGAGAGCGGGTGGACATGAACCGGGCCGACTTGACCTCCGCAGCCGAGCGGTCACACGGCCGGCTCTACACCCTGGCTGATGCCGACAAAGTCTTCGACGATCTCCGCGACCTGGAACCGGTCCCCCTGAACGAACCCCGGCCCCCCCTGCCGCTGTGGAACCACCCGGCGGTTTACGGGTTGCTGTTTGCCGTCCTCGCCGCCGAGTGGCTTTTGCGAAAGCGGGAGAGGCTGCTATGATCGATGCAGGTAGGGATTCATGGAGGTGGTGATCGTCGATTGGTCCGCAGGACTGGTTGGCGCCTGGTCGAGCCTGGTATTTCTGCGTAGCCGGGCCGCCACGGAGAGCGGCACCTACAAATCCCGAGGTAGGGGCCGCTCTCCGTGGCGGCCCGGCTTTGCGGAGCAATCTCGTTCCACGGGGTCGAGTCAGGCAAGACCCTCTCGACGATCACAGCCATTCATCAAGATTGACCCGCGCTGGCTGAGGTAACCCAGATGCCCCTCGTCCTCCGCCCTCCCACCGATGACCGGATTCCGCTTCCCACTCGGCTGGCGTCCCTGGGCCAGTCTCGTCGCTGGGTCTCGGTCGCGGCGGCCGGGCTGAGCCTGGTCGCGGCGGTGATCGGGTGCGGGCTGGTGGTTTGTGGGCTGGATGCCTGGCTCCACCTCCCACCACTGGTCCGGGCGGTCGGGCTCGTCACGACCCTCGTTGCAGGCGGCTGCGCTGGGCTGCGAGTGGTCACTGCGCTTCGGCTCCCGGCGGACCCGATGTCCGTCGCGCTTGAACTGGAAAACCGATTCCCCCGATTGAACGATGCCCTCGCGTCCTCCGTCGCGTTCCTGGCGGATCGCAGCGAGAGTGACGATCGAGGCGTCTCCCGACGGCTCCGGGGGGCTGCTGTTCGCCGGGCCGAGCGGCTAGCCGAGCGGCTAGACTTCAGCGAGCTCGTCCCGACCGGGCGGTGCTGGCGAGCGTTCTGGTTGGCCATGACGGCATTCGCAGTCGCGATCCCTCTTGCTGTCTGGGATCGGCCTCGAACGGCGACCGCCCTGACGCGGTTCGGTGACCCGTTTGGCCAACACTCGTGGCCAGCGAAGACCCGAATCGAAATCCTGTCCCCGAAGCAGTTCCCAACCCGCGTCCCGATCGGCGATGGATTCGACCTCCAGTTCGCAGTCCGTGGTGAGATCCCGGACCGGGCGATGCTCTCGGTCCGGGTCGACGCGGATGAGTTCGAGGAATCACTCCCCCTCACCCCAGTTGACCCAAAAACCCCAGCGACCCTCCCCCCGGGAGTTGCTGCCCACGGGCCAGTCGCGATTGTCACCACTCGGCTTGACCCATCCCGGGTGCCCTGGACATTCGACTTCCGAATCCGGGCGAACGATGCGGACACAGGCTGGCTTGCCGTGACCGTTGTCCCCCCCCCGCGACTGGTCCCGCTCGACGGCCGACCATCCCCCCAGCTTCATCTGACTCCTCCGGAATACATCGGTCACCCCCCCGTCGACCTCCCCGACGGGACAGCGGTGGTCGAGGCTCCGATGGGCTCAGTCCTTTCTCTTCGCGCGGCAGCCGACGTGCGGCTCTCAGCCGCCACGTTGATCTACCAGGGTGACCGGACGGCAATCGAGCAGGCGGCCGGGCTCACATCCGTTGGCCTCCTCAACCCGGTCACTGCGACTGCATCCGAACTCCTGGCTTCCGCCATCGGTACCGACATCCCCCTATCCGTGGACGCCGACGGGCGGACGATCTCTGGCACCTTCACCCCCTCCCTTTCGGGGATGTATGCCCTCAAACTGACGGACGAGACAGGTCTGACCGGAACCCGCCTCCTCGAACTCCGGCTGACACCCGATCCGGCCCCGAAGGTCATCCTTGTGCGTCCCGCAGTTGACCGAGATCCGCCTGTGGTGGTCCCGGATGCTGTCATCACCGTCCAGGTCTGGGCCGAAGATCACATGTACGCTCTGCGTCGGACGTTCCTTCAGTATCGGGTGAACTATGATGGGCCGCTCCGTGAGATCACGCTGGCGGATGCGCGAGACGTGCCCCGGATTCTCCCGGCAGTCGGTGGCGGGTTGGCCGCAGTCGTTGGTCCCCGACCGCTCCGGTACGACGCCACTTTCGCGCTGCCAGTGGCCGCGTTCATCCGGGACGATGGAACTCCGGTCCAGGACGGGGATCTGGTCGTCCTTCAGGCAGTGGCCGACGACTGGGACGACGTCTCGGTCCTGAAAAGCCCCGGCCACAGTGCGGAAGTCGTGATTCGGATCGCCTCACGAGACGCAGTCGACGCCTGGATCCAAAAGGAACTCGCCGGACTTCGTCCGGACCTGATCCGGGTCCGTGAACAACAACGAGACGCCGTGCGCAAGGCTGCCGAGGTGCAACCTCTGCCAGACGGGAAGTTGACTCCAGCCGACCTGGAGAATCTGCTGACTGCCGAACACGCCCAACAACAGGTTCGGGGGAAGGTGACCGACCCCCGAACTGGACTTCGCGCCAGGGCCGACCTGTTACGAGAGACGGCCCGAGTGAACAATCTGCCCCGATCAAACACGACTGCCCGGGTTGAGGCCGTCGCCGATGAACTGGGCCGGATGCCCGACCGGCTGGCTGGGATCGAAGCCAATCTCGGGGACGCCCGTCAGCAATCCGGTCAACCGCCTGGGCCAGCCCGGGAGCGGGCCATCCGCGACCCTCTGGCGCGGGCTAACCGGGACCAAAAGGCTGTCGAAGACGGACTGACCACATTGCTCGACTTGCTTGCCGAGTGGGGTGGGGCCGGTGAACTCCGCGGCGACGCCCGGTTACTGCGAGACGCCGCCAACCGCCAGGCAGCAGCGGCTGAGAAGTTGTCGGAGAAGATCCCGCCAGGGAAGACACCCAACGCTCTTCCTGCAGATCAGCGGGCGGAACTCGACAAGGCAGGTGGCCAGGCGGACCAACTCGCCGATCAGGCGAGCCAGTTGCTCGGCCGAGCTGCACGGTTGGCAGCCGAGAAGGACAAACAGGCGGCCGAGGCCAGAGCCGCTGCGGACGCCCAGAAGAAGGAGGCCGATGCTCTGGCCGGGAAGGCTGCCGGGCTCCCCCCAGGGACGCCCGCCCGGACAGAAGCCGGAGCACGGGCCGAGGCTCTGAAGACCGAGGCAGCCGACCTCCGCGCCACCGCCGAGAAGGCCAAGGCCGAGGCCGACGCCCTCCGACGGGCAACCGAAGCGGCCGGTGGGCAGGCCCTCCCGGACGACCTCCGAGAAGCGGCAAAGGCATCCCGGGGCAACCGCCAGGGTGAGGCCGCGACCCGGGATCGCTCGGCCGCCGCCAGGCTTGACCGGCTGGCGGAATCGCTCGTCGAACAACCGACCGAGGATGTCCCCGAACTGGCCAAGAAGCGGAAAAAGGCTGCCGACCAGATTGATGCCCTTGCCGGGCTTCAAGAGGACTTGCAGAAGAGGACTGCCGACGCCGGGAGAACACGTGACCCCGCGGCCCGTGCCGAGGAGTTGAAACGACTCGCACCGGAGCAGCAGAAACTGGTCGATCAGACCCGGGAGTTGGTCCAGCGACTCACACGGGATCGAGCCGAGGACGCCGCCAAAGACGCCCGCACGGCCCTCGGTCGGATGGAGTCCGCCCGGGATAGCCTGGAACAGGGGATGAACCCAGACGCCGCCCAGAAGGACGCGACAGCCAAGCTCGATGATGCCCGCGACAAACTCGATGCCGACGCCGCGAAGCCCGAACGGCAACTCGCTGATGAGGCCCGCAGGAAACTCACCGCGCAGGTGACGGCTCTCCTGGATCGACACAAGGCCGCTACCACCGAGGGAAAGCGGATTCAGGAGAACGTGCTGAAAGACCGAAAATGGTCCCGCTCCCTGCTCGTCAGTTACAACGACCTGGAGGACACCGAGCGCGCGCTGGCGGTCGAGGTTCGCGCTGTGGCGGATCGGGATTTGAGCGACCTTCCCGTGTTCGCACGGGTGGTCAAGGACGCAGCCAGTGGCATGGACCGGGCGGCCGAGCGGGCAATGACTCGCCGCAAGGACGCCCTGGATGCCGACCCGGACGCCGCATTCGACCCGGATCTGGAGAAAGCGAATGACGACCGGGTCCGCCGACCCATGGATCTTGCCACCCGTCGGCTGGAACAAGTCCTCGACGCTCTCAAGGACGACCCGGCGGCTAAGGGCGCCGACCGGAAACCACCCGACGGACCCAAGGCGGACGGACCCAAGGCGGATGCTCCCCCACCGCCCCCCGCCGGAGGGGGTGGGAACGGCGAGCTGATCCCGCCGCTGGCTCAACTCAAGGCACTCCGCGCTCTCCAGGCCGAACTCAATGAACGGACGGCCGAGTTCGCCCGCGCCCACCCGGACCCGGCCAAACTGTCGGACGAGGATCGTGACGACCTGAAGGAACTGGAAGACGCCCAGCTTGAGATTGCCTCCTTGTTTGAGCAGATGGCCAAACTCTTCCAGAAGCAACAGGCTGATCCGGACGAGGCGACCCCAAAGCCCGCTCCCACCGAGGAAAAACAATGACACGCATCCTGCTGTTCGCGGTGGGCCTGGTCGGGGTGATCTCAACCGCTCCCGGTCGCACCGATAATCCCGTCGCCCCCCGCGACAAGACCGGCCTCCCTGTTGCCCCGCCCCCCCGGGAGATCCGTCCGGATGGGACACGCGACCCCGCCCCCACCACTGAGGTCGTTCCGGCCGAGAATCCAGTCGAAACTGTCGGCCGGATCATCCAGAACTCGAAGGCGGTCGGGGAGAAACTCGCCAAGACTGACACCGGAGCTGATACCCAGACAACACAAGACAAAATTCTGAAAGACATCGATTCACTGATTAACCGGCAAGATCCCCCATCGGGAGGAGGAGGCGGTGGCGGTTCCGATAATCAGAATGACAAGAATGATCAGAACAAAGACAAGAATGATCAGAACAAAGACAAGAATCAAGGCCAGGGGGATGGTCAGAAGAATGACAAGACGGACTCCTCCAAAGGGAAGGGGGGCGAATCCCCGAAGAACGGGGGGATGCCGCCACCGATGGGTGGAGATCAGAAACAAGCGAACAACGGCCGCCCTCCCCGAGCCGGTGCGGACAAGCCCGACCGCCAACCGAAGAGCCCCGGGAAGGACAAGGGCTCCGAGACCGCCGGGAAGAACGATCCGACCGAGAAGAAAGACCCAATGCCGGGGGGGAAATCCTCGGAAAACCCGATGAACGGTAAAGATCCGATGGCGTCTGGAGGCGGGAACCCGAACGGAAAAGCGGCCAAGCCGTCACTCCCGCTCGAAGACGAGGTCGTCAAGGATGTCTGGGGCCACCTTCCGGACAAACTCCGCCAGCAGGTCACGCAGTATTACAAAGAGCAGTTCATGCCCAAATACGCAGACTTGCTCAAGCAGTACTATTCCTCCTTGGCTAACACCCCACCAAAACCCCTGACCGAACTGCGCCGGTGAGCGCGGATTCGTCGCGAACCAGAGGGGTGTGAGGGGATCATTAGCCTTGTTCAGGGTCATTGTTGGTTAGCAGTGGTCATGTGAATTTAGACCGCGATCAACCGGGAAACGGTTTCGGCTGCGCCCTCCTCATTGGAAACGTCTATTACTTCTGCGTACTCCCGAAGTATGTCAACATCATTTGCGGTATCGGCATCCCCTGTAGCTATATCAGCCGAATACACGAACGCGCATCTAGTAATTCTATTCAATCTATTTATATTCGACGATTTCAGGTGCTCAAACATAAATAGTGTGCTATGCAAACTCTTCGCTTGCGAAAGAAGGACACGATGAAAGATCGCCTTTGGGCTTTCTGTCGGCCCGAAGGCATAATCAAAGGTGAACGGTTTATGGTGAGTACCAACCGGGCAGAGAATGGGGAAACTCTCCTGGAAATCACCTGCCTCTCTCACTTTTGACCGCTTGATTACCTTGTTGGTGGCGGCTCGCAATTTTAACGAGTGATCTTGCCCCGATGAAGATCGCTCATCCTGGACAAGTGTTTCAAATAATTCGTCAGTCATTTCTTCAAAATCTTGCGGGTCAACCGCCTCCATCAGTGACCCTGCATCGACTAGGAAAAATTGCGGTTTAACCTTGCTCCGGAGAACGTCCAGAAATCTTGGATCGCTCTGTTTCGCCTCATCGCCCGTTTTTGTTGTAATGCTCTTCTTATTAATCATTAATCGCCAATATTCCACCCATTGCTTGTAAGCATGTCGAGTATCAGGGTGGACGAAAGCAGGAGCCCTAATTCCGCCATCAGGACTTTCCCCCAAAAAACGCGCAGAAACAGCTTCTGGACTCCATGCGATCAAACCGAAATTGCGAGGCTCCATCCGGCGCAGATCGGGTGCATATTTGGCAATCAGGAACTTTGGCAGCGTCATTGGAATAGCCCTGTGGGCCAATTCGTAATCCCCTTGAACTCGTCTCTGTTGGATTTTATAATATCGCTAATGCGAACTTTTCTATGTTTTAAGAAAGCCTTCAGTGTCTTGCTCTCTTCCGGAGTGACATCTAGTTCACTCTCCGCATAATCACAAGCCTCGTCTATAAACCAATTGGGTATTGAGTCGATACGTTCTTCCCACAAAGAAAAAAGGCCAGCATTACTCAGCAAGTCCAAGAAGACGTGTCTGTTCCCACCCATGCTGCCACCGGTAATCCCCAAGTGGTCCCACAGCGTCTTCAGGCGACGGACCCCCTCGCTATTCCTGCCACTCAACAAGGCTTGATCATGATCATAAACATGAATAAACTTCGGTGAAGAGACGCTATCTGTAACCAGATTGGCCTCGTGTCTATCTTCATTCGCTATTAAAATATCAAATAATAATATTCCTGTACAAAGCTCTGGCAAACACGCTACGCATCTATCGGGAACTATTGGAGGCAATATTGCCCTGTTGAAATTAAAATCCAAAGATGAAAAATATACGTTTTCGTCTTTGTCGTGCGTTATTGCAAAAGGTGGTATTGGCAAGCCAAGAAAAATCCCAATTCTTCCAGATATATACTCATTAGCTATACATCTATTGTTATAATCAGGGTTAGCCCTATGCCAAGTTTGCGCATACCCCAATACTCGCCCATCGACACTGGGCGAATCTCCGAGTTGATTCATGTCTTCAAGCTGATTTGGCCTGAAGCATGCACGGTATATAAATCGAGATCTTCGCTTTCCCACGACCATACCCGCCCGACGCTCGCCACGCGAGGCAATTCTACCGCGGGAGAGCGAATTGGTAGGATAAGGCCCAGGTAGGGGAAAAGCTACGCGAAAGCGTTTATTATGGTACTGGACACCTGCGCGCCATGTCAAGGTTCGATCGAGTTACTTTCGGCATGAGCCATCGCGTTAAGCAGAATTTATGCCAGGCCATGAAAATCGACACGTCTGCCTCTTCAGCATTTTAGGGCAGACCGGGGAGTTTTGAGGCAGAGGGCAATCGAGAGGTAACGCCAATTCATGACCACCTGCGATCACTGTCGTGGTCCCGTCACCGGATCTGGCCACCCCGGTCGCCCGTGGCCGGGCTACCCGGCTGCCACCTACTGCTGTTTCGGCTGCCTGAGTCTGGGCGAGCACAACCGGCAGGAGGCCGCGGCCAGGTCAGCCTCATACACACGCCCGTCCGGGGTGTCACATCGACGGGAAGACGATTGGCCGCACACACGGGAGGGCGAGGCTNNCGCCCTCCCGTTAGACCGACGCTGGCTCCTGGTATGAGACAGCCCGACTGGGGGCATCTTTCAGATGGGGTGTGGAAGCACGGTGGTCTTGGCTTCCGACTCGGGATCGGTCTCCTGGTCGTCGGCCAGTCGATGATCTTCGGGCTCGCCCTCAATCTTCACGACGATGTCCCTACCGACGTCCGGTGGGCCACCCAGACGCTGATTCTTGCCAGCACGCTTGTGGTCGCTGCTCTGCTCGGCGGTCCGCTGGCGCGCGCTGCCGGGCGGGAGCTCCGCCGTGGCCGATTGACAATCGAAGCGCTGTTCTTGCTCACCATGATGGGGGCAATGGCTGCCTCGGTTCAGGCCCACTTCACCGGTCGCGGCCACATCTACTTTGAAGTCATCTCCGTTCTTCTGGTGGTGTACACGCTCGGAAAGGTCATCGGAGCGCGAACCCGTGCGGTTGCGGTGGCCGGCTCCCGCGCCTGGGCGGGACAACTCAGCACCTGCCGAGTCCTGGACAAACATGGGCGATCGCGCGTGATTTCCGCGACCGAAATCCAGCCAGGAGACGTGATCGAGGTCCACCCGGGCGAGACTCTGGCAGCCGATGGCGTGATCCGAGACGGGGTCGGGTTTATGTCCGAGGCGGTCGTGACTGGTGAGCCGTTCGGGGTGGTGCGACGTCCGGGCGACCGGGTGCTGGCCGGGTCTGCCTCCCACGATGCGACATTCCGGATCGAAGCGACGGTCGGCGGCTCCGAGCGTCAAATCGACCGGTTGCTCGCAGCGGTGGAGGAGGCCCAGGCCCGCCCGACGTCACTCCAGGGGCAGGCGGATCGGATCGGGCGGGTGTTCTTCCCCCTCGTCGTCATCACCGCGGTCGGCACATTGTGTTACTGGTCGCTCTTCTCTTCTGGCGGGTGGGAGGTCGGACTGTTCCACGCCATGTCGGTGCTGCTCGTGGCGTGCCCCTGCGTGATCGGGCTGGCCACACCGATCGTGATCTGGTCGGCCGTCGGCCGGTTGGCGGAGCAGGGAGTGATTGTCCGGGCCGGGGATGCCGTCGAGCGACTCGCTGGCGTCGACCGCGTCGTGTTCGACAAGACCGGTACGTTGACCGACGAGCAATTCGCACTGGTCGACGTGGTCACTGCTGCGGATGGGGACGAGCGCACGATGGTACTCGGCTGGGTGTCGCTGGTGGAATCCTGGAGCCGCCACCCGGTGGCCCGACCGTTCGCTCGACTCCCCCGGCCGTTCGAGAGCGGTCACGAGCCACGGGTGATCGATCTCACGGCGATCCCCGGGTGCGGAGTGGAATCTGTGATCGAGGAGGCTGCCGGCGACCGACACCGCCTCCGGATTGGTCGCCCGGAATGGGTCGCGGGGGGCCTCACCGCAGAGCCGTGGCCCTCATTCGCCGGGAAATTGCTCACGCGGACGGGGCATCGCGTGGATGTGTCGGTCGATGGATGTCTCGCTGCCGTGGCGATCGTCGCCGAGCGGGTCCGGGACTCGGTTCCCGAGATGCTCGCCGACTTCCGCCGAATGGGGCTGCCGGTCGAGATTCTCACCGGCGATACATCGGAGCGGGCCGCTGCCCTCAACCTGCCCTCGACTCGGGCCGGGCTCCTGCCGGGCGACAAGCAGGCCCACATCCTCGCCTTGACCGCGGCAGGCGGAACACCGCTGATGGTCGGGGACGGGATCAACGACGCTGCGGCCCTCGCTGTGGCCCACGTGGGGGTCGCGCTGGCATCGGGAACGGACCTGGCGGTCGGAGCGTCGGCCGTCACCCTCTACCACGGGGATCTGCGAGTCCTGCCGTGGGCGGTGGCTCTGAGCCGGGAGGCGGTGCGGGTGGTCCACTGGAGTTTGTATCGTGCCCTCACCTACAACCTGATCGGGATGGCGCTTGCAGCCGGAGGAGTCCTCCACCCGGTCGTCGCGACCTTGCTGATGGTGGTGTCGAGCCTGACTCTGATCTTCTCCGCGACTCGGGTTGGTGTGTGGCGCGGGCATTGTCTGGGGGCCGAGAGTGCTGACTCGCAACCGGCTGTTGAAACCGGGTCGGTCGTGGAGGCAATGCCAACCGGCAACAACCAGATAGGCGTGCGGCAGATGGAGGATGACCACCCGTCAGGGACAGGTCGGGCCGCCACAGAGGGCGGCNNGGCGGCCCGGCGTGGGCAAGTCCCAAACCTGGGTAACCTTTTTTCTGCCGATCGCCTTATCAGTCAGCAATAAGTCAATGGTTCATGCCACGGCCATGCTCTTGCAGGGAGTCATTGTCCTCGTCTTGCTCGAACCGGCCCGGGAGCCGTGGGTTGCAACCTGTGTGTTGGGTGGGTTCGGGCTCGTGGCCGCGGCCGTCGCCCGTGGCTGGAGTCGGTGGGCGACCATCCCGCACACCCTCGACATGGTTGTGGGAATGCTCACCCTCGGAAACCTGGGAATGCTTCTGGGATGGTGGGCCGACAACGGGTTCACCCCGCTTCACGATGGTGGTTGTGAGGCGTGTGTGGAGGCGGTCCAGAGCGGGACGGGGGCTCCGTGGATGTGGGTCGGGATGCTCCTCTTTGGGAACGCTGCGATGGTGAGGCTCGGGCGACGGCCCTTACCCCGGGGAACAGACCACGTTCTGGCGATGTGGACAGGCGGGAACCTGGGGATGGTCGGCGGGATGATCGCGGGTGGGTGGTGCGCCGCACAAGTTGCAACGGATTCGGTGTCGGTGGCAGCGACCCTGGGGTTTGCCGGAATGACGGTCGGGATGGTGAGTGGGATGCTCGTCGGAACTCGGTTGACCGAGTGGTTCATTTCGGCGGTGCGAGTCGCGATCCGGTTTCCGTGGTGGATTGCACGGGCGGAGGCGGTTCCTTCAACTCGACGACCGGAGGAAGTAATACGCTGACAATCCGAATCCGATCGCAATCACCGCGTATCGGACATACACCGCGGGAAGCCGGCGGGCGACCCGGGCTCCGAGATATCCGCCGAGTACAGCAGATCCCGCCATCACGGCGGCATACTCTGCGTGTACCATCTCGTACCACACGAATACCACGACCGACGCACCGTTGATCATCGCTGCCAGAAACGTCTTCACCGCGTTCATCCGGTGGATATCACCCACTCCCATAAAGCCAAGGGTGGTGAGCATCAGAATCCCAATCCCGGCCCCGAAATACCCGCCATAAAGTGCAATCAGAAGCTGGCAACCGATCAGAAAACCCTGGGTGCGGGGACCGGGTTCGTGGTCCGGGCGGTGTGTCTTGATCCACCGAGAGATCGGGGCCTGAATCACAAACAGCAGCGCAGCGGTAAGGATGAGCCACGGGACGAGCGAGGCGAACGCCTGCTCGTTCTCGACGACAAGCCACGCCCCGAGGAACCCACCAATCAGGCTCGGAGCGATCATTCGGAGCACGAACCGCCGACTGGGGGCGAGTTCCTTACGGTAGGCAAACGCCCCCGCGAAGGAGCCGGGCAAGAGCGCCACGGTGCTGGTGGCGTTGGCAATCGCAGGGCTGACGACCCCAGTCAGCGCTGGGAACGTGAGCAGCGTGCCCCCCCCCGCGATCGAGTTCAACGCTCCCGCGAAGAACGCAGAGAGGCAGAGAAAGGTGTATGTCCAGACAGGGTCGGGCATCGGCGGGGCCTAAGAGGACTCACTGGCGGGCGGGATCATGATACGGGCCGCCGCCCGGTTCCGGTACAGCGGGTGCGTTATGACAAAGTTTCACTTTTGCCTGATCCAGGAACCCGCTGAGGCTGTCGCATCTAAGAAACGATGATTGGACGTATAAACGGGAGGGCGAGGCTCCTGCCGAGCATCACCAGCCTCACGCTCGGCAGGAGCCTCCGCATCTCAGGAAAGACGAATGAACG
>PLDW01000288.1 GCA_003136315.1 Gemmataceae bacterium
TACCCAAGCTCGGCTCGCGATGGGGGGCAGTTTCTGCCGACCTGATCTAGCCTACGGTGTCTTCAGCCGGAGGGTTCCCGACAAGATGCCGCCATTGTTGGCCGTGGCATGAATCTGGAGTCCGGGCTCCAGGTGCTTGCCATCCACTTCGTTAAGCCCCGCTACCTCCCCCTTGTACTTCAGATTCAGGCCGATGACCTCGCCTTCCAGTTTGTACACGCCCGTCCGGGTCGGCTTATACTCCTGGCGGGCGAGCCCTCGGAAAGTGTTTCCTGTCCGCTCGGTGATGGTCAGCGTGTAGCTGTGGTTGCCGGGGTCGTTGTTCCAGCGAAGTGGCCCGGCCCAGATCGTGCCCTTCTGGTAGGGGTCATCCGGCTGCGAGTTCGCGCCAGTACCCGCGTTCGTCTGCTTCTCGTCGGGCGGAGGTGGGTTCGTCAGCCGCAGACTGCCCGACAAGACGCCGCCATTCTTGGCCGTGGCATGAATCTGGAGCCCGACCTCCAACCGCGTTCCTTCGACGACGCTGAGCCCCACAACATCCCCATTGTACTTCAGATTCAGGCCGCTCACCTCGCCCACGAGATCGTACCTTCCTGTCCGAATGGGGTTGCTCTTGGGTCCGGACTCCAGTTGCGCGAACCCCTTGAAGTCTTTCCCGGTCCGCTCGGTGATGGCCAGCGTGTAGTTGTGATGGCTCCGATCTGCGCTCCAGCGGAGTTGCCCGATCCAGAATGTGCCCTTCTGATACGGATCAGACGGCTGCGGCTGCGAGTTGGGGCTCACGGGCTCCTTCTGGGGTGGGTCTTTTTTCTTTGACTGCGAGTCGGGATCTACAGGCTCCATCTTGCCGGGATCTACGGTCTCTTTCTGGGACGAGTCTTTCGGCTGCAACTGCGAGCCGGGATCCACGGTGTCCTTCCTACCAGGCGGGCTGTCGTCCTTGCCCATTGCCCAGGTGCCATCCTGGAGTTCGTTGGCCGGGGGCTTCTTCGCACCGAGGAGGCGGACGCCGAGGATTGATGCTCCGGCGATCAGGAGCGCCACAACCGCAACCAACACCAGCCGCCACGGTTTCCTCTTCTGAGAACGGGAGGATCGCCGCCGGGCGGACTTGATCCCGGCTTCGGCGCGGGTGCGCTGGACGGGTGCGAGCAAGCGGGCTGATCCGGAGGGGGGTGGGTCGTCCTGATCGTCCGGGTCGGGGGGGAGGGTCTCCTCCACTGGGGGCCGGGATGGGGTCGCAATCGCGACTGAGCTGCGGCCTCCCAGGAGGCTCTCCGCCTCGTGCTTTTCAGCCGTGCCGAGCGGAGTGACTTCACCGTCTGGAGCGATGTCGTCCAGCCACGGGGTCTGGGCGATCCCGCGACCACACGCCACAGCCAGCCGCCCGACCAGGCTCCGTACACCCGGATCACCTGAAGCCCACAATTCCCGCATCAGGGATGACTCGCCCGGGTTATGGAAATCGGCCTCGACGAAGAGCAGGTTGTCCCCGTTGTCGTACCGCTGCCAGAGGCCCGGGCCGAACATTTCCATCGCTTTGAGGGCAGTGGCAACGACGAGATTCGGAAACCGATCGAGGTCTGGTGAGTAGGCCCCTGTGGAGGCCCGCTCGGGGTGCTGGAAGTTCGGATGCCCCGCCTCCCCCGAAGCCGTATGTGAGAGGGACGGAACGTACATCCCGTCGTAATCGATGAGTTTCAGCGCGTACGCTCCCGGTCGGTTTCCGGGGACAAGCAGAACGTTGCCATGCTGGATATCCGCGTGGGCGATCCGTTCGCCCCGGAGTCGCTGACACACCCGAACCCACATCTTGGAGAGTGCAGACAGGACAGGAGATCGGGCCGCGTTCTGCTCGACCAGCAGGTTCAGGAGCGTTCCTTCCACCCACTCCATCTTGATGACGGGCCGCCACTCGCCCCGGACCCAGATGCCGTCGGCAAGGAAGGTGAACCCGATAGTAAACGGGAGGTCGGCCCGTGAGAGGGTGTCGGCCACCTGAGCGTACCGCTGGGCGAGCCCAGACACCTGCCGTGTAAAGCATTTGACGGCCCAGTCCCGGCCGTCCGCTCCGTGGATGTGATAGACGTCGGCGAAGTTTCCGGAGTGCGGGAGTGGGAGCCCCTGCGGACCGGTGACCGTTTCCCCGGTCTTGAGATCCGGGTCGGAGAACACGGTCGCGGGATTCTGGACGGCCTCGTTAAAATCCTGCGGCAACGGCCACTTCATCAACGTGGCTCCGGAGGGTCTGCAAGTCGTGATCAATGGGCAGTCGTCATAATACGCGAGTCAGAGGCAGACGGCCGGGCCGACAGAGCACAAGGTCAAGGGACGGATTGGAGTGCGAGACCGCAGCAGCGTGCAGGGTCTCGCGGGTACACTCCGGTCGGGTCGTCGCCGACCGTGATGCGGTGAGTTCCGGGGATGAGCCGGTCGGTGAAGATGAACACGCACGGTCTCCCGTGGTTCCGAGCGGATGGGAAGCGAACTGCCTGGAAGCGGCCGTCCTGGTACGTGAGGAACCCGAGGATCTGGGTGAGCGCCCATTCCCCGGGGAGTCCGGTGGCGGGAATGTTCACTCGATTCCACTCTCGAAGCACATCGCGTCGAGTCAATCGTAGAGCACTCAAAACGACCGGTCGGGTCAAATCCAGAAGGTTCAACTGGCCCGCAGCGACTTCCACACCCATGACCGTCATCATTGGGAGATGGCGGTTTCGAGCGCGAGCGCGGATGAGGGCCATCTCGAATTGGTTCGCTTCGACGTAGGCTGTTTCGGGGTCTTCGGCAACGTATAGGCCGGGGAATGTGTAATCCCCGGTCGGTAGGGGGTTCAGGCCGGGAGGGACGCTCACCGGATACACCAACCCGTCCTGGTGGATTCCGCCCGAAGACGGCGGTGAATATCGGTAAGGTTGGCGCATGGGACCATCAGCGTACAAAGCCGTCGGGTTTGGCCTGAGCAAGTACTGAAGGCCGACGGTTCGGAAGAGGGTGCCCCCGGCCCGAGACCGCACGGGCCGGATCTTGGGGATGGCAGCACTGAACCGGGAGACGAGGCGAGTGGGCGGAGGAGCCATCAGCCAAAATCTCCGCGGAGGGCTGATCGGATGTGAAATTCCAACAATCCCAGGTTGCCCGTCTTGAGAACCGACAGGGGAGTCTTGTTCCCGAGGTCGGGGGATTTCAACTTGAACCACACCTTGACCGTATGGTCTCCACCAAGTAACTGCCGGGCCAGCGCTTCGATTCGGCGCTGCTCGTCTTCCGTCACCTTCGGAACCCGCGGCAGGATCAGTGGAGCCGGTGGCGGTGCGAACCGCTTTTTGAGATCCGCAATCCGGGCCGGCAGGTCGGTGACCTCATTGAACGCCCACAGGGGGCGGTAATGTTCGCGCGGTCCGAAGCCAAGCGCCGGACCATCTCCAGCATCGGCCAGTTGCCAAAGGTCATCCCACATCCCGGCGAGCAGCGAATCCGTTTGCGCGGTGCTGGGATGGCCGAACTCTTCGCGGTCGACCTCGTCGGCGAGCCGGACCGCCTCGATCGCTTCTTGGGCAACAAGAAGGGAACTTTCGATGCAGCCAGATTCGGCCTCCACGCTGTTAGTGGCTTGCAGAAGAGCCAAGGCGGCCCGGTCTACGGCGTCCGCGATTGCTCGCCGTAGTGGCGAAACGCGGTTACTCTCACCGCGTGGTAAATCAGCGGCGCTGGCTCGTGGCCAAGGTCGGGGTGCTTTGTCTTGCACGTCCCAAGCCACTGCCTCCGCCTGCCAGATGGCATAAACAACGCCGGTCGTGTCTGCGGTCGGGTTGAGATCAGCCAAGGCTTGAACCCGCCAGACGCAACGGGCGGCAAATCCTACCACGACCCTTGCAGGTGTGTGTTCCAACAGGCGACTGGCGGTCAGGTGATCCCATTTGGTCACTCCCAGATCGGCAGCGATATCGGAGGACACCACACCCCACAGAGGTCCGAAGTGAACAACAGATGATCGATTCAGTGGGTCGACGGCTGATTGATGGTACAAAATTTGAATGTCGGCAGCGATCAAACGAATCAGAACCCGTCGCGAGATAGCGTAGATGGCCCTGATATTCTCGGCTTTGGGTGCGTCGGTGGCAGCTTTGGCGGCATCGACGGCAGTTTTAGCAGCGACAACGGAAGTGTCATACTTAGAGGCGGCAACACCAGCGGCGTATGCAGCAGCCAGCGCCGCTTTTGCAGCGTAGAAGGCGGCAGCATCGTTAGTGTCTGCGTACGCGCCTTCCTTGGCGGCTCTTGTTACCGCATCAGCATAGGAGCGGGCGACGGCGTCTGCGTCGGCGGCTCTGGTTGCGGCGAAAAAAGGGGCAGCGTCAGTCCTCTGTGAGGTTCGGATCGCTCGTTCCAGGACAAACCCGTCTGCGACCCCTGCCCACGGCCACATTGCGTGGTAACTCGGCTGCACTCGCCGGGCACATCGTGCGGCAAACGCTACAAGAGCCCATCGGTCGAACTTCGCGAGTTCTTTCGCGGTCGGCAGCCGGTCGTGGAGATCGTCAGACACGGTTCGTTTCGCTCGTCGAACGGGGTTGCGATGTCTGGACTTGAAGCCCGACCAGCCAGCAACCCACCCCTATAGCTTATCATAACCGCACCCGATGGACGACCGCAAACTCCGCGGCGACCGTCACGCCAGCACCCGGTCCGCCATCGCCCCGAGCAGGAGTTTCACCTTCGCCCACTTGCCCACCTCGGGCCGCTGCTTCCACACAACGTACCCGACCCGCTTGATCATCCTCTGCTATAATCACAGCGGCCCCGAGTTTCCCGTGGAGGAGTCCCCGTCATGGCATTCACAGTCGGTCTTCCTGGCGGGACCAGGGATTACGAGTACGAGGCGTATGTGCGGTTGTTAGAGAAAGACGGTGTGAATGTGGCCGAAACCCAGCGCGTCGCCGACCCTGCGACCGGGAATCGGTGGCTTCACGCCTGGGAGAAAAAGGACGAGGCGGAGCTTTTTGCCGCACAGCTCAAAGCCGAGACCGAGAATCCAGACTGGCAGGTCTATGACCTGCCCGGTGTCGCCCCCTCGGTCGGCCCGTTGGGGCCAGTCGTGATCCTCGTCGGCCGGCAAAGCGATGGATTTTCGTACAGTCTCAGCTACAGCAGTCAGAAACTGATCCGGAAGAAATTCCCGACGGCTCGGATCGCCCCGAACTTGTTCATCTCAGCCTCGACGCAATCGGATTTTGAGACGGTCCACGGCCCGATCTGCGACCAGGTCGCCATCATCCTGGCCGGGCTGTCGGCGAACCAGATCGAGCAACTTGGTGGTTACCAGGTTTACGAGCCGTCGACCCACCGGGTTCTCCGCGACGCCCCCCCCCTTGAGGTCTGATTGGCCGACATTACCCCGGATTGTCTCCGGCTCTGGCCGGGCTGTGGTGTGTCCCTGGATGAATTCCCTCCTGCCCCTGTTGTGGTTGGGCCGGGGGCCAAGGCTCCCAGACGTTGCGATACTTTTGGAAACTGGCCCCCTTATTCGTGACATTGCTGGCGGTGAAGGAAAGCGTCAAGTTCAGGTACTCCTTTTCCCTCTTCTTGAATGTTGAGCCGACACCGAAGTCCAACCGGATCTGCTGTAGGGTTGTGCGGCGGATCACGATGAAATCCAGCCAACGGTCGAGATGTCGGACGGCAAAGACGTACACCAGAGAGGGTGGCTCGATCCGTTCCAACTGAGCAATGGGAATGGTGAACTGGGCGGAATAAGCGTCGGCATTCCCATCGCCGTTCGCTGTCTTGACTTGCACGCGGGTGACCAATTCTTCGTCGTGTCGGACGACGAACACGTCGTCCCCTGCGTCCACGACGGGAATGGCCACATTGATCCGACGGTGGAGGAATTCCGCCATTACTGCCATATGGCCGCTGCTGCCTGTGTAGTTGGTGTCCATCCCCTCAGACAGGGTGACTGAGGGTGGCGATCCATCCTGGGGCGGAGCTGGTTGTTTCGCCATGAAGTGTCACCCCCCGCTGAACCACGTTGGGAATCGGTATCGACCACCCCTCCATTGGAGTTTATCATACCCGAACCCGACGGACGACCGCAGACTCCGTGGCGACCATTACACCCGCACCCAATCCGACATTGCTCCAAGCAGGAGCTTCACCTTCGCCCACTTACTCACCTCGGGCCGCTGCTTCCACACGTCGTAGCCGACTCGCTCGATTGCCCCCAGAATCGCGCGGCCGCCGCGGAGGAAGAGGTCGACATCCACTCGTGCGGCTGGTGGGAGCAGGGGAAGAAGTCGCGAGCCGCGGTCGAAGAAGCCTCGCGCCCGGTCCACCTGGAACCGCATCAGATCGGCGAATGCTGGGGTGAATCGCTGCGCATCCAGGTCAGCATCCGGATAGACGAAGCGAATGCGGTCCTCGCCGGGCAGGTACACCCGACCGATCGCCAGGTCACGGGCCACATCCTGCCAGAAGTTCGCGAGTTGAAGCCCCGTACACACTTCATCGGAGAGCGCAGCGCGGTCGGGGTCGAAGCACTCGAAGAGGTACAGCACCAGCCGGCCGACCGGGTTGGCCGAGTTGCGGCAGTAACCGAGAAGTTGGTCGTATGTATCGTACCGCTTCACCCGCTGGTCCTGCTCGAAGGCGACGAGGAGGTCCAAGAACGGTTGAGCGGGGATCGCAAAGCGGCGGATCGTGTCACGTAGCGCGATCGTCACCGGGTGCCGCGGCGTGCCGTGGTAGCATGAGAGCAACTCGCCCCGCCACCAGGCGATCAGGTCGAGCGCAACCTGCCCCCCGGCCGTCTCGTCGGCGAGATCGTCTGACCAGCGGCAGTAGGCGTAGACCGCGTGGAAGTGCCGGACCAGTCGCCGCGGGAGCAGGAGCGAGACGACCGTGAAGTTCTCGTAGTGACTGCGGGCGACATGGGCACAATAGGCGCGGGCCGTGGCCGGTGACACCGGGGTGTCACCCGACTGCGGCCCCCATCGGTGCAGCTCTTTGGCGAAGTCCCAGCCCATGCGGCTACTTCTTCGCCTCCAGGATGCGGAGTTGTGTTGACAGTGGAAACGTCAGGCCATCGATCTCGAACTCGATCTCGACCCAGACCGCCCGGAACCCCGTCTCGGGTAGACCGATGTCAACCAGCAAGCTGACCGGCCCGCTCACCTGGACCTTCGCACCGCCGGAGGTTGACGACAGCACCTTTTCGTTCCACCGTGCCTTGCGGAAGTCGCGGGTCGTGGCGTCGGCCGACCACACCCGCTGGCTCTTCAGTGTGCCCTCGAAGCCGACTTCCAGTCCGATCCCGTCTGGCTTCGCCGTGTATTTCCAGGTCAATTTCGGCATCGGCTTGTCGAATACCTGGCACTTGCAGAACCCGGAGAGCGTCGAGACAGCCCGGATCGGGATCAGCTCTTCCTTGCCGTCGGCATTGGTTTGCCGCAGGTTGTGCCCAGCGTTTGGCACGTACAGCACATACTTCTCACCCTTCAGGTCGTCCCAGTAGCTGTTGAGTGCATCGAGCGGCCAGTATGGGTCGTTCGCCCCGTTGATGATCATCTTGGGCACGGTGAGGGATTGCCGGTACACCCACGGGTCGATCATCTGCCACAGCTTCCGAGCCTCCTCGGTGTTCGGAATCGGTACAAGGTGCCGCTCGGTGTAGTCGTGAATCATCAGGCTCGGTTTGCCGAACGCCGTGAGCTGATTCTTCATCTGGACGGGAAAGTTCAGGGTGTCGATCACGAGTGGGGCGATGGCCTTCACCCGTGTGTCGCCGCTGGCGGCGGTGAGCCAGCTTGTCCATCCCCGCTTCGACGCTCCGGTGACGACGAAATCCTTCACATCCATCTGCCACTCGGCCTTGGCGAACGCCTGAAGAGCATCCATTGCCCGGACGAGGCTTTTGACCATCGGGAACAACAGCGGCCAGGTGGGATCTTTCGTCTCCAGGTAGCGGACGAACGTCTCGGCGATGAGGGCGTCTTCGGTCTTCCCGCCGAAGAGCGGTTGGTTGGGGATACCATACAGGAATGCGACGGGAGCCCCGACCTGTTCAGCGATCTTGAGCCCGAGCAGCCCGGACCCAGCCGACGGCTTCCCACCCTGGTTCCAGAGCACCATTGTCCGCTGAGGCTTTGCTCCCTTCGGGACGAACACCTGGATCTTGTGTGTCCAGATGATCTCGTGCCAGGTCTGGGAGGTGAGGTCGATCTCGTATACCGTCCCGGTATACGAGGTGGTCTTCCCCGCCAACTTCCAGGCGAAGGAGGGGTCCGGCTTGTGGACATAGTCGGCCAGGTACGGTGGTGGGGCCGCTTCAGGGGCTGGCTGCGAGAAGCCCAGGCCAGCGGTCCCGGCGATAAGGACGAACGTGAGCACAGCGCGGGGGCAAGTCACGAGCAAACCTCCGAGGATGGGGCCGAGTTTGAGCAGTCGGGCTCCGGCCGGGTGTTATGATCGCATACACCCCCCGGCACCGGCAATGCTTTGCGAGAGGCTCATTGCCAATACTGCCAGTCGCCGACCCCACGACTTGACCAGGGCGGCCACATCGGTGAGGCTGTACTCCTCGGAGCAACCCCCACAGGTGATGGTGTCGTCGTCGTCAATCCGGACGGTGATGACCTGATCGCTGAGGCACTTTGGGCAGATGGTTGTCATGGGGCGCGCGACCGCCCCGACGCCTGGCACCTGGCCAGCGTTGACGCAAACCGTTGCAGGGTTCATAGTGAGTGGAACTCCCGAGAGGGGTGGTAGCGATCCGGCGGGGGATGGTTGGCGCCGAGCCTGCTGGATCTGCTGAACATGCTGGTAGCGGGTGTTTAATCCCAAGCCGAGGAGCCACCCGAGCCGGACCCGCTCCCTCGGCGAACGGGGAAGAGGTGACAGAGTGGGTTGGTGAACACTGGCCACTTAAGTGCCAGTTCCGTCCCGACAGTCAGCCACGAAGTGTGTCTGCAAATAGGGCCGCACGGGAGCAAACGTGAATCCCGCCCAACCAAATCCTGTCAGCCGGAGTATTCGCCTTGCCGATGGCCGTACCACTCCGCCCGCCCCTGTTTCCGCGGTCATTACCCGCAACCTTCCACCGGAAACGCTTACCTCGGTTGAGGCTCTCTGGCGGCCCGACCGAGACGCCTTGATTGCTGCGGGCGTCGTGATCGAGAACGGGCACTGGGACTGGCGGAACAAGGTGCGGCCGGCGTTGAACAGGCGGCTTGGCTTGATTGGGGTGGAATGCGAGGGGGAATGTCAGGGGCTCATGGCTCTCGCCATCCCAGACCGCCCAGCCATATTGACCATTGGTCTCTACAGCTTATG
>PLDW01000228.1:0-191 GCA_003136315.1 Gemmataceae bacterium
GCCAGTGGCACCCAGCGGAAAACTTGACCACTTTCTCGGCCATTTGTTACTCTCCGTAGGAATGGGAAGCAAGACTACGATGGTGGAACATACCCTCCCAGAGAGCCTGTACTGGATTTAATCAACAAGACTTGTTCCCTCGGGTTCTACTCCAGCAGGGGATCACTGGTGGTGCTTCCGCCGGGTGCCAC
>PLDW01000228.1:203-731 GCA_003136315.1 Gemmataceae bacterium
CCGTCCTGAGGGCTTCACCCCATCGGGAACCCGTCGACTCTTGGCAAATCCGAATCGGGCGGCTCGGAGGGAAGGTGGTAATGCCGCCAACTGCTCCATTTCCAATCTCCAGGGGACTGACAAAGTCCCCGCCGCACCGNNCGGGTTGTTATGAATGTACTCCGCGGCCACTCGGGCAGTTTCCAGGGAAAACAGATTGCGGTCGTAGCCCCCTCCTTCCTGCCAAAACCGGAAACTCATTTTGCCCGGACGTTCCCGGATGGTGAGTGCCTGGAGCAAAGGGTCACCGTTGGCTTGCAGGAGCTTCTTGACGCGGAAAGAGAAAGGTCTTTTGATCGCAAACAACAAATCGGCAATCTCCGTTCCAGGAGTCTTGGGCCAGACAAGCAGATGCAGGTGTTCGGGCATGTACACAAATGCCAACAACGAAAACCCAAGTCGTGGGATCGCCGCATCGATGGCATGAGACAATAATTGACAGCGTTCGTCGGCATTGAGCAACGGTTGCCGACGATAACAAGAGAAGGT
>PLDW01000228.1:753-6022 GCA_003136315.1 Gemmataceae bacterium
AGCCGCCAGTGGCACCCGACGGTGCCAGGGTGAGTAGAGATCGCCCCATGCCGGGGTTCGTACACTATCCCTGACCGTCCGGCAACTCGCCGGGATGGAACACCGGGTCGGGGATGTGTCGATGAACCAGACAGCAGTGCGGGCGATCCATGTCCTCGCGCTCGGGATGTGGTTCGGCGGGGCTGGGTTCTTCAACTTCGTGGCCGCTCCGACCATCTTCGAATCGTTCAAACAGGTCGTACACGACTCTCCGTCTGACCGGACCGCGTTCGTGCCAATCGTCCCCCCGGTTGCTTCGGCAGACTCCGAGAACGCTGAGAAGATGCGTGAGAACCTCGCCAGCGCCCTCGCTGGATCGGCTGTTGGGCCAGTGTTCCCAAAGTATTTCGCGATGCAGGCGGTGTGTGGGCTTGTTGCGCTCGGTACGGCGATCTGTTGGTGGAACGCACCAGGGAAGGTCCACCGTTGGCGGGTGTATGTGCTGGGGCTTGCAGCGCTGACAGTTGCAATCGGTTGGCCACTCTCAAATCATGTGAGCGAGATCCGACCGCATCGGTTCGACCCCGATCGGGCCATCGCGGATGCGGCCAAAGCGGCCTTTGCCACGTCACACCTCGCCAGCCTTTTCCTCAGCTTCGTAACCGTCGGTCTGGCCGGGATCGGACTCGCTCTGGCGGGGAAAATGCCTGCCGAACACGTCATCTCGACCCTGAAGGGGTCGCAGCNNAGCCGGTGGTTGAGCGAAGCGACACCACCGGGGCGGGGCCGATGACAATAACATGAACACGATGGGCCAACCGACCCCTCGGGGGTCATGAACGTCACTTCTTCCGCTTGTAGATAATCGTGAATGCCGGGTCTTTCACATCGCCGACGTACATGGTGAAGACCATCGTGTCGTTGTCGGGCATCTCGGTCAACGCTTTGCACTTCTCCGGCTTCCCATCCATCCCCACCCCCTCTCCAGTCAGTGTCAGCGTCTTCTTCGCCTGATCATAGCCCCCCTCCATCACGATCGGGTGGGTGGACATGCTGTCCACCCACACACTAATGTATTTCTTCTTGCCCGCATCGTAGGTGTCGAGACCCTTGCCGGTGAACTTCGTCCCGAAGAGGTCACACTCCAACGTACTCGCCAGCCACAGCCCGCCGAGGTCCATCTTGTACGTCACGCTCCCCTTAGACTCCTGACCTGCGACCTTCATGGTCAGATCCCAGTTGCCCACCATCTTCTTCAGAACCTCGTGCTCCGGGCCGGGTTTGGGAAAATCCTGGGCCTTGATGGTCGAGGTCGCCACTGTGGCGAGGGCGACCACAGAGAGCCAACTCACTGCCTTCATCGGGAGACTCCACGAACGCGGTGACGAGATTGAGGGCACCTTGCCCTTGCTCCTGTCGCCTGTCGGTTGGGTTGGGCCGAGTGCTGGTAGGATAGTCCGACCGAAGGATGCACTGGGCCACAGATAGGTAGTGGTTGTAAGTCGATGAAGACGGGAGCGGTAGGTCAGTTGCTTTTTTCCGGAGGGTGCCTGGCTTTACACGGAAAATGGCCCAGGGTGGAGCCGGGCTGCCGGCGTAACCCGGGGAATCGGAGAGAGTTACACTCACCGCTCGCTTTTCGTCCATTCCCGTCCGACATCAAGATTTAACCCCCCTGACCAGATTTCGAGCACTGCCACCATTTTTGTCCTAAGCTTCACACAACCGTATTCCCCCCCGCGTGCCGGGACGCCCATGCCTTCAACCTCCACACCCGACAGCGGCACCCACCCGGCATTCACCAAATCGCCTGGGACAGAGCCGATTCCCGGTTACCGTCTGATCGAACCCCTTGGCCGCGGGGGGTTTGGTGAGGTGTGGAAGTGCGAGGCCCCGGGTGGGTTGCATAAGGCGATCAAGTTCGTTGCCGGGGACGATGGAGAAGGTCGAGACGGAGCCCAGCTCCGCCAGGAATTCGACGCCTTCCAAACGATCAAGTCGATCCGCCACCCCTTCCTGCTCACCCTCGAGCGAGTTGAACTGGTCGAGGGGGAACTGGTCATGGTCATGGAGCTGGCCGACCGCCAGCTCTCCGATCGGTTCAAGGAGTGCCGATCCGAAGGGCTCCCCGGTATCCCCCGGGCCGAGTTACTGGCCTACTTTTCCGAGGCGGCCGAAGCGCTCGATGTGATCGGCTCGCAGTACGGGCTCCAACATCTGGATGTGAAGCCGGCCAACCTGTTCCTGACGGCCGGACACGTCAAGGTTGGGGACTATGGACTGGTGAGCAAACTGGACGCAGCGACCGGAAGCGGCTCAAACCGCGGGCTGACCCCCAAGTACGTGGCCCCGGAAGTGCTCCGCGGACAGGTCCACACCCGTTCCGATCAGTACAGTCTTGCTCTTGTCTACTATGAATTGCTGACTGGATCTTTTCCCTATTCTGGGAAGACCCCTCAGCAGATGATGCTTCAGCATGTCTCGTCGCACCCAGATGTTTCCGGGCTCCCCGAGTGCGATCAGTCGCCAATCTGGACGGCCTTGCAGAAGAAACCGGAGGACCGGTTCCCGTCGTGCCTGGACCTCGTCCGCGCACTATTGGAGGCCGATTACGTTGAACCCCAGACCCCGCCCCCCGTTCACCAGACCCGACCGACTGGCGGCGGAAGTACCGTGGTTCCGCTCCGACAGACCCGGATCGAACACACCCCCGGACCAGGGGAGTTGACCGGTCGGTATCCGCGCCCGAACTCAAACCCCGGGACGGGGCCACCTCGATCACACACCGGGGAGTTGACCAAGAACTTTACCCTCAAGACGCTCCCGCGGCTCGTCACACCCAACCAGGGAATGCCAGGGCTGATCACCGTGGGCGGTCGGTCCGGGTCCGCACAGCCACCTCCCCAGGCCACCCAGATGGCCTACCGACCCCAGGACGAGGATCTCCCGGTCGCCGAGCCGGACGCGTTGACCCAGATCCGGATCAACCCCATCCGGTCGATCGTCCCGGTCGCCCAACTGACGGGGATGGAGGTTCCCCGGGCGGGAGCCTCGCCAGACGATTTCCTGAGCGGGATCATTGAGGCGGCTGCCGCCGGTGCGCACGTCCCGCAACTCCCCGGCGACATCGGCCGACTGGCGGACGGAACCTGCACGTGCCAGTTCCCATCCACTGTCCCCGCCCAGGTTCTGTCGCTCAAACTCGGCCTCATCCGGGATCACTGGGGGCTGACGATGGAACAGCCCGAGCCAACCCGGGTGGTGCTGCGGAAAACGGCCCCCGGCGGACTCTGGGGGGCACTGTCCGGGAAAAAGGCCGGCCTGGAAGTGGTGGTGCAACTTCCCAGGGCGGCCCGGACGGTTGGTGAGGTGACAGTGGCTGGAGGGCTGTTCGGGGCTCCGGATCGTGAGTTCGCCCGGTCCGCCCAGGAGTCGATCCCGCGCTTGATCGCCGATATCCGCCGGGAATTGGGGAATGTCGAGGACCGGCGGCGGTCGCCCCGATTGGCGGTCGCGATCCCCTTGACTGTCTTTCCGTTCCATTCCGACGGGATGGTGGATCCACCCGTGCCAGGGAAAAGCCGCGATCTGTCCGTGGGGGGGCTCTGCTTCACGTCGGATGCAAAACTCGAAACGAAGTATGCCTACATTGAATTCGGTGGGGTGACCCAGACCGCCGGGCTCGCGATTCTGGCGCGGATCATTCGATCGCAATCTTCCCTCCACCCCGGACAGCCGCAGCTCTACGGAGTGCAGTTCCGAACCGACCTGTAGGACGATCAGCAGAAGAAAGCTGACCCGTGTTTGGGACTTGCCCACGCCGGGCCGCCACAGAGGGCGGNNCCACGGAGGGCGGCCCCTACATAATCCTGTGTAGGGGCCGCCCTCCGTGGCGGCCCGGCTACCCCAGATGGGTGGGAATCATCCACTTGCCGCATGGCTAGGCAGCTCGCAGTTCGCAGCCAGCCGGGCTCCCGTCCCGCAGGGTTCTGGTTGCCGAAAACTCGCATCCTGCGGCAGTTGCCGCAGGGACACTCTTATCGAGTCCATTACGTCTTTCGACTTGATCGCTGCGCCCACCCCGATATCCTCCCGGCTGGGATTGCCCGCTGGGAATCGGAGGGTCGGCAAGAATGCGCAGTTGTGGGGGGATCGGAAACAACGTCGGTCGGGCGATGCTCGCGGCGTGTCTGATCCTGGCCGCGACCAGCGGGTTCGGTCGAGGCCAGGTTCCATCGTCCTCTGGCTCCTCATCGGGCGTGCTGGATCCTTATGGGTGGACTCCGACCCCGATCAAGCTGCCAACGGTCAACACACCGGACGTGAAGACCCAGGACTATTTTGGGCCATCCACCAACCAACCGTTCAGCGAAAAGACGCTGTTTCCCAACCCGGCCATTCCCGATCCGCCCAAGACGCAGGCCCCCGTCGGGCTCGGGGACATCCCTCCCCCCGATCCGACGATTATGATCCCGGACGGATCATGGCCCGACCTACCGCCGAAGAAAAATTGGAAAGGTGGAGTCGAGTTCGGGCTCAACGGCAGCCAGGGGAACACCGATGTCCTCAGCCTTCGGTTCGCTGCCAACGCCGACCGCAAGGTCGACAACAACCTGT
Source organism: Gemmataceae bacterium (assembly GCA_003136315.1). GTDB lineage: Bacteria > Planctomycetota > Planctomycetia > Gemmatales > Gemmataceae > Urbifossiella. The sequence goes on from PLDW01000228.1 coordinate 5,350, forward strand.
TCCATGTCGATATCCTGTACACCCTGACGAATCAGAGCGGGCTGACGAAGCAGAATCAGGCGTTCCTGAACGCCCGGGACGAGATCCTCTTCAAGGGGAGCCCGTGGAGCCTGTTCTCGGCCGTCCAGGTGGAGTATGACGAGTTCCGGGCGTATGACCTCCGGGCTGGTGGCTATACGGGACTCTCGTACCTGTGGCTGAAGAACAGCACGACGTTATTCAAAACCCGGGTTGGAGTCGGGGTCGTTCGAGAGCTGGACACCGAGAGCGGTGGTCCGCCTGCCAAGTGGATCCCAGAAGCTGTCTTGGGTGATGATTTCAACTACCGCTTCACCGAACGGCAGGGGATCGTCTCCGGGTTCGACATCTACCCGAACCTGAGTCAACTCGGGGAGTTCCGGGTTCGGGCCAGGGCTGGATACGAGATCGTGGTGGATCCGACTCATGGGATGGTTCTGCGGCTTGGCATCCAGGAACGCTACGACAGTAACCCCGGACCCGCCAAACGAAACGACTTCAATTACTTCACGACCATGCTGTTTAAATTTTGACCAACGAACGCGTGCCCCAGAGCGTTGGCCTCATACAGGAACCCGTTGAAGCTGCCGCATCTACAGAAGGACGGTTAGACGTACGAATGGGAGGGCGAGGCTCCTGCCGAGCTTCACCTCAC
>PLDW01000482.1 GCA_003136315.1 Gemmataceae bacterium
CGCCGCTGCCGATGGCTGGGGAGAGGATCAGGATCGTCGAGTTCCGTCAGGCCCGTCCGGATCGTGCGATCCGACAGCCCCGTGGCCAGTGCAACAACGGTGATTCCGCCACGCCCCAAGCTCCTTGCTTCGACCGCCGCCCAACGCCGTCGCCCACGCTCATCCAAATCACCCAGTAGATGGATATATTTGCCGCGGATGGTTTCTATGGTTTCGGCATCGTGCATCCTCCTATCATGGTGTTACATGGTGAAGGGCCAAGCCCGATTCCGGTAACTTAATTTGGCGCGGTTCCTTAACATGGCGAGCAGCCTCGCTCCCGCGTTTTCGCAGGAAGAGGATGTCGGTGACGACTGCCGTTCCTTCTCGTTTGAATGCATCTGACGGCAAACGAATAGCTCCGAGAAAATCGGCCTTGTTCGCCAGATACTCGCGAATCGCCCCATTTTGTTTGTCGAGCGTGAAATGTGAAGTGACCAGGGCGAGGATGCCGCCGGGAGCAAGGGCATCGACAGACTTGGCGAGGAAGTAGTCGTGCAGGGCCAACTTCTGGCCGTGGTAATCGAGCGGCAGGTCGGCAAACGGGACATTGCCGATCACCGCATCGACTTCCGGCAGGCGAGTGTCGCGGAAGTTCTCGATGCGGATGTCATGATCGGGATGGCGAGCCTTGGCGATCCGGCCGGAAATCGAATCCTGTTCCACGCCGATGAAGCGCATTCCCTGGGGAGCGTGAGCAAGGAAGTTCCCCGTCCCGCAACCTGGCTCCAGGACTGTGGCGTTCCCTGGTACTCCGAGCCGGGTGACCGCCTCGTGGATGGCGGTGATGACGGTGGGGGCGGTGTAGAAGGCGGAGAAAGTGGTGCGTTTGGCGCTGTCGTATTCCTCGGGCGTGAGCAGCGACTTCAACTCCTCGCCAAGCGCCTGCCAGGAAGCATCCTTGTACAGACCAGTGACCGGATGAGGAAAGATCGACAGAGCGACCGGCCCGAACCCGGAGAACCGGGCGAGTGCCTCTTGCTCTTCCCGCGTCGCGGGCCTTCGCTCCTCTTCAATGGTTTTGAGTGTGCGTATTGCAGCAAGTATGTCGCGGGCTTTGGATTTCTCTCCGCTTGCAATGGGACCTGGACTGTTCTCCATGAGGTGCTCTCCTGACGTGATCGGCCCCTCTATTGGGGCCTGAGGGCACGTCAGGGAATCCGCCCCAGTCCGGGGCTCTGCTCGCGCAGCGACCGGTCCAGCGGCGAATTGGGGGAGACCTTCAGGGGGAACCGATTCGGCGCTGGACCGGCCCGGCGGGTGGATTACCGTGCCTTCAGCCAGGCCCCCGGTCGGGGACGAAACAGAACCCGATGGATCGGGAGGAGGAGGGACTGCGAAGTCGAAAAGGGAAGGGCAGCGAGATGAGGTTACGCGGGCTGTGTATGACGCTGGAGGAACAGCGTTGCCAGGTCGAGCGTGGGCGGCTCCGTTGCCTCCACTCTGGACTCTTGCAACAAAGTGTCCTCCAGTTCCTTCAGGGCCAGTTCCAGGGCCTCGGTCGCTAGCTGAGGCCCGTCGCTCTCCGGCCTCGCCCGCAGGAGACTCGCCTTCCAGGCTTCGTGGCAGTTCTTCAGTCCCAGCGAATAGAGTTCCAGCATGGGCAGGAGCATCCGGTGTTTGCGAAGCCGCTCGTGCAGCACCGGGTCCTGTTGGAGGAGTTCGAGGGTGATCGTCTTGTACAGCATCTGTGCCTCCTTCGGGCTGTTGGGAAATGGGTTCTACCGGCTCGGGCAGATCAGGCACATCGAGCGAAAACAGTAAGGGCTGTTGGGAGGAATTCCGCGGACGTGCCATACCTTGGAACGATAATTGATCCGATGTTGCCGTCAGTAATAATCGGAATTAAATCAACGTGTAAATCATTATTGCTGATCTTGTAGGCGGATCAGACAACGCAAGAATGTGGGGCGATGGGAAAGGGAGGTTTATACGAACAGCCGGGGTCGTAGAATCGCTTGCCGAGGTTCTGCGGTACTGGTAGCCTCGCTCATCACGAGCAGGAACAAGCACATGGCCAAAAAGAAACCGACCTCGAAATCCCCACCCGCCGCGAAATCCTCGACCGCCCTACCGGTCGGCTATGCCGACCTGCTCAACGAACTCAAGACCCGGATTCGCACCGCCCAAATCCGGGCCGCGCTCGCGGTAAACAGGGAATTGGTGCTTCTTTACTGGGGAATCGGCCGCGATATTCTCCGTCGCCAGGCCGAGGGCGGTTGGGGTGCGAAGGTGATCGACCGCCTGGGCCGGGACCTCCACACCGAGTTCGCTGGCGTGGCCGGCTTCTCTCCGCGCAACCTCAAGTACATGCGGGCATTTGCCGACGCCTGGCCCGATGAGTCAATTGTGCAAGAGCCTCTTGCACAAATCACCTGGTACAGCAATATCGCCCTGTTGGAGAAAGCGCGGACAGCCGACGAGCGGCTCTGGTACGCCAGAAAGGCAGTCGAAAACGGGTGGAGTCGCGGTGTCCTTGTACTCCAAATCGAATCCGGCCTCTACGTCCGCCAGGGTAAGGCTATCACCAACTTCGAGTCGGCACTCCCTCCTCCGCAGTCCGACCTCGCCCGCGAGATGCTGAAGAACCCGTACAATTTTGACTTTCTCACGCTTGGCGAGAAATACCACGAGGCGGATGTCGAGCGGGGCCTGCTCGCCGACATCCGGCGATTCCTGCTTGAGCTCGGGGCCGGGTTCGCCTTCGTCGGCCAGCAAGTTCACGTCGAAGTCAGTAACAAGGATTTCTACATCGACCTGCTTTTCTACCACCTGCGGCTGCGGTGCTATGTCGTCATCGATCTGAAGGTCGAGGAATTCGAGCCAGAACATGCTGGCAAGATGAACTTCTATCTCTCGACCGTGGACGACCAGCTGCGCCACCCGCACGATCAGCCGTCGATCGGCATTATTTTGTGCAAATCGCATGACAAAATCGTGGCCGAGTACGCCCTACGTGACCTGAGCAAGCCGGTCGGGGTGGCGACCTATGTGATCAAAATGATGGAAACCCTTCCCGCTGCGTATCGCGGCCAACTCCCCGACCCGAAACAACTCAAGAGCGTACTTGAAAAGGCAGAGAGTTCCGTCGATCAACGATGATAGCAGTTAGCGACATCCGAACAGGTCAGTAACGCAGAACGTAGGCCGGCGACTTGCTGAGCCGGTCACGGGTGCGGATATAGGTGAGGGTGGTGCGCGGGTCGGAATGCCCAGCGAATTCTTGCAAGTCGATGATGTCGCTACCCCGCTCCCGGGCGGTAGTTAGGGCCGTAACACGCAGTGAGTGGACGGTAATGGACGAGTCGAGGTTGAGTTTTTTTACGTAGCGTTCCACCAGCTTCTGGACCGCCCTCCGCGTCAAAGGTCGGGGTGCAAAGCCGTGCTTACCGTTTCCCCGTGCCGCGGACCCTGGCCGGAAGAGCGGCCCGTTCGGCATACTGCGTAGGCCAGCCACTTCGATCCACGCTTCGAGCCGCTCAACAGCCTCGGCATGAAGGGGAACCTGTCTCTCCTTGTTGCCTTTGCCGAGAACCTCTAGGACCCGGTGTGTACCGGAGGTCTTGTAGCCGCTCACTTTCAGCCGTGTCAGCTCACCTACCCGGCAACCCGTGTAGGCGAGTACGGCCAGCATCGCCCGGTCGCGCAGGTCTGTTGGGGTATCTTCTGATGGCGCGTTGAGCAGCCGTCGGCAGTCCTCGGGCGACAGGCCGACTGTCTTCCCATCCCGCGGAACCGCTGGCGCTGTAACAAAATCGGAGTGGGCGGGGTTGGTCCCGAGATAGCCGTAAGTCTGCAAATATGAGTAGAGTGACCGCAGGACGGTCAGCTTCCTTCGAATCGAACTGTTGGTCATCCCCTGCTCGCGCAGGTCATCCCGCCAGGCGGCGACCTGATGGGGGCGGACTACCAGTAACGCTTCCGGCTGATCGCCGGGAATACCGGCGAATGCCAGGAATTGCCGCAGGTCGCAGTCGTAGTTGGCACGGGTATCGCGAGACGGCGATTTAGCGAGCCAGGATTGGCAGGCTTCACCAACCCGCGCCCGCAACGTCTCCAGAGGAGAGGCTGCGCCCGAATTCGCTGCCACTTGGGAGGTGCCAGAAGGGGAAGGGATGAGGAAGTCAGAACCGGTCATGGCGTTACCGGATCGGGATGATTTCGAGGTCAAGCCCGGCTTTCTGCCACTTCCGATCACCCGTAACTACTGGCAGCCGGCGGGAGAGCGCCAGTGCCATGCAACAGCGATCAGCCAGACTGAGTCCCAACGGTTTGGCAACGGGCCACAATGACGCGGCGATAGCGGCCTGTTCGACATCGAACGGGGTCGGCGTCAACTCCAGCCGATCGATCCGAAGGCGGGTACCTTCCAGAGAGCCGCTCACTGCGCTCAACTTCGTCAGCACCTCGGCGTAATTGATGGTTGACCAGATACTGCCAAGCCTCATCATGTCCACCCGATCGGCCCCTGGCTCGCCAAGGAGGAGTGCGAGGACCGCTGAAGCATCGAAGACGCAGCTACGCACCGCTGCGACCATGACGAGCCAACCACTCAGCTAGTTCCGCCTCTTCCTGAGCAGCCTCGGCGCGGCGTTCGGCGATCAACTCATCGACCACGCTCTGGCCAGGCTTTACGTATTGTCGGAAGTGCTCCTGGACCTCCTTGAGAACCTGGGCATAGCTGGATATCTTGACTGCATCCCCGTCTTGCTCGATGACCACGGTATCACCGGGATGGAACCCGGGTTGCTTCCGAAATGTCGCGGGTATGACTACTCGGCCATCGTCACCTATCTTAGCGCGAAAAGTGTTTGTCATTTGACACTCTATTAAATAATTACACATTTATACAATAGCACATAATAATCATGTATGTCAATCACGCTAGTGACTATACAGATTTCTAGACATGTCAGATTTAACAATCATGTCAGAAGTACAGCACAATGAAGTAAGTCCTCATAGTTCGCCTAAAGTGGGTTAGGCGAACTATATAGATTATTGCAAGGTTGAAAGCTTGATGTCTTGCAATCATACTTGCATTATGACAGGCTTTCCTGCAAGCGTGCTGTCAGCGTGACCCGATCACGAGGAGAGAGGGCGCGACGTCGGGAACAGCGTAGCGAGTAGCCAGTGAAGGTGACTTCCCGGACAGCGACAGGGCAGCTTCGCTGCCAACCTCTCTGAGCACGTCAGTTCGGTCTATCCAGGAAGTCCGGGGCTTCCAGCCCGACCGCCTAATTTGGCTATAAACGCAGGCCGTTACGGGTTGCACAGCCAATAACGCGGAACGGTAGCGCGTTCCGCAACTCGCCAGGAGGCGGGTGAGAAAGAAACCCCACGCCCGGTGGGGCGTGGGGTTTCGGGCTACGACCAGCAATGCCCACAGTTTCCGCAGTTGACGTTCTGATCATGACCATCAGGCGTCTCATGCGGACAGACGATTGGCAAACCGACCCGCCCGATTGGTTCAGTGCGGAGTCGCCGAACCCGGAAGACCAGGTTGCCCAGTTGCGGATCATCTTCCGACGACTGCATCCAAGCTACCCGCACTCCGGTGGGGACGGGTTCGGGCAGGCCGGTATCGGGGTCCGCCGAGTACCAAACCCTGACGTTGTCCCTCTCCGCCATCTGTTCCAGCACCACGGCAATCTCAGGCACACGCCATGAACGCGTGTACAAAAAGAACCGTGTGGCCGGACATCGGTGGAACACCGAGAGCCACTTCTCCGCGTAAGGAACATTATAAATGTCCCCGGAGACGTGGATTCGGACTACCAGGACTCCTTTCCGTCGGATTTCATCGACCATACAGTCGGCGAAATCCTCCCGTCGCGATTGCTGTAAGCACCAGCGCAGCCGGTTCCTCACCAAGTCAGCGCGGAACCTTCCGCGACTTGCGTAACAAACTGCCTCGCAGGCACGCGATCGTCCCGGACAAGTAGCGATTGAAGGAAGATCGAAGTGATGAATCGACTGCCCCAATTTGCCGTTGCCCTGCGCCAGTAGCGCGCGTATCGTGGCCATCGTCCTGTCTCCTTGTGACAGGGCCACGGGCCGGGGGTGTTGGTAGCACCCGCCAGCCCTCTTTATTCCGCCGGACCACCCGACGGAACGCGACAAAAGCCGCACAAACGGGGACAGTGTTAGTAGATTTATCTGATACTTGAAAGAACTTTGTTTCGATGGTAGATGTGAAGGATGCAGAAGCGACAGATCATCCCGGACGCCCAGGTCGCGGCGTTCCTCAAGCACTACAGGTGGCTGCTCGGTGGCAAACCGCGGGAGAAGTTGGCGTACCGGATTATCGAGCGGCAGCGGGAGGAGATTGCCCGGCTCCGCTACGAACTCGACAATCTTCTTGGGCAAGAAGCAGGCGTGCAGAGATGGACCGATCGTGTGGGGTCGTCAGGGTAATCCAAGGGAATGATGGTCGGCTTACCGCGTCGGCAAGATTGGGGACGGGATCATCTGAGCAGATGGAGCGGCCTTAGTTGCTTATGTCCGGCCTTCGAGACCAAGTGATTCGGGGCGCTTAGCAGTACAGCGCAAGAGTTCTGATTTTCCGTAAGTTGGTCATCCGGAGGGTTCCCGATGACTGAGCAGCAAATAACCGATCTTGGGCCGGCTTTCGCATTTTACCTGCGACGGTATCGCGGCTGCTGCGGCCAGGACCGCACCGCCGCCCACTTCAACACCTACTGCCGGGGCCTGCTGTCGGACCTCCCCCGCAAAACGGTCGAGCCGATCGCTTTGGCGTCCGGGACAGCCGTCAGAACCCTCCAGGAGTTCTTGCTCAACTCTGTTTGGGATCACGACCTGGCCCGAACCACGTTGCATCGGCATCTGGCCACGGTGATCGCCGATATACCCGGCGACACTGTCGGGACGGTCGGGGTCATTGACGAGACGAGTTGCCAGAAGTGGGGCGATGAGACTCCCGGCGTCCAACGGCAGTACCTGGGGTGCCTCGGCAAGGTTGACAACGGAATCGTGACCGTCCACATCGGGGTCTCGCGTGGGCGTTTCCAGGCCCTGCTGGACGCCGACTTGTACCTGCCCAAGGTTTGGGACGAGGATCGCGTTCGTTGTCAAGCAGCAGGCATCCCCGACGATGTCCGCTACCGACCGAAGTGGCGGATCGCGATGGACCAACTGATCGGCTTGGCCAGCAACAAGGTGTCGTTCGATTGGCTGACGTTCGATGAGGGGTACGGGGCGTCCGTGCCGTTTTTGAGGTTCCTGAGCATTCTGAAACAGAAGTTTGTGGCCGAAATCCCCGTGAATTTCAGCGTCCGGGACGTGGAAGGTGGCCCGGCCCAGCGTGTGGATGCCCGCTTGACGGCAGCGGATGCTCGGACGGGGCGGCGTTATCGACTGGCCCACAAAACGGTGAAGACATCGGTCTGGAGAGCGAAGAAAGTGATGGTGTGGGTAGCCGAGAGGGAACAGTCGTTGGTGGTGGCGGTCAACGAGGTGACTAAAGAGGTGAAATACTTCCTGAGCAATGCCACGACTGCCGGTCTGCCGCGGATCTTGGCAGTCGCTTTTCGCAGGTGGACGATCGAACATTTGTTCAGACTCGCGAAGCAGGAAGCAGGCTTGACCCACTTTGAGGGGCGGGACTACACGGGGCTGATGAGGCATCTGAGTCTGGTCTTGGTGGTGCTGGGATTCGTCACTACTCACACGGAGCGGCTTCGGGGGGAAAAACCCACAGGTGACGGCCGAGCAGGTGTGCCGGGCGTTGAACCAGCGGTGTCGGGTGATCCTCCGCAGACGGCGGGGCGTCTCGGAGCGAAAACACGCAAGCGATGTCATCTGCTACCACCAGCGAAGGAACGAGCAGGCCTCCAAGTCCCACAAAAAAGAGCGGCATAGATCCGTTCTCTAAAGAAGCGCTGTACTGTTAGGCGGATAGTCCACTCAGTTGCTTGCCTATCCACCTTGAGCATGGGATAATCACAGCAATCTGTCCCGTCTTCTGGCCGCGTCAACACCACGAGACTGGAAGAAAACGAGGCCTCAACCCGGACGTCATCCACTGGTTGCTGCAAGGTGTTCCGTCTGCACAGAAATCTCCGGCGAGCGCAGTGCCCAAGGCTATCACGGCTCCAGCCTCCAGAAAAGGTCCGAGTGATTACACCCTTCAACCCTTGAATCATTCGCCTCGACCGTTAGCGAGTTAGAAATAATCAATTGTCAGAATAAGATAGAGTTCAAATATTACTAATAAATTATATAAACAATAATTATATAAAATGAAATCAATGATTATCAATATCGAAGATGAATCAAGGCAAGATGAATATCAGAAAACAGTGCAGATCTTGATCGCAGCGTTGGCGGATAGCGATCCAGAGATCAGCCGTTCGGCGGCCGAAGGTCTGGGTAAGCTCGGCGGCCTGGCGGAGGCAGCCATCCCCGCACTCCGGTCGCTGTTGACAACAGCCTATACAAATGTTCGATGGAGTGCAGCCGAAGCTCTTGGCAAGATCGGCGGGCCAGCGGCGATTCTACATCCTCTAATATTAGATATATTACATTTCAATAATGATGGAGAGTTTATTGCCGCTAAAGCAGAAGGGCAGTTCAGGTTGACGGCAGTTCCAACCCTGATACAGGCTCTCTCGGATCCCAGCGAGGAAGTGCGTAGGATCGTGGCTCTCGCGCTGGGAGAAATTGGAGAACCTGCCGAGATGGCTGTCCCTGCCTTGATGGTAGCACTCGAGGATTCCCATCAAGACGTCCGGTGGAGTGTAGCCTACTCCTTAGGGAAGATTGGGGGGGCAGCAGTTCCCGCCTTAATCAATGCACTCGCGGATCTCGACAGGGATCTGCAGGATGGTATAATTGTGTATTCTTTGGGGAAGATCGGTGGCCCGGCAGTTCCTGCCCTAATCCGAGCATTTGCGGATCCCAACGGACACACCCGGGCAAATGTGGCTCTTGCGCTGAGCGAGATTGGTGAATCCGCAGCGGCCGCCGTGCCCGCCCTGATCCAGGCCCTTGCGGAGCCCAATGCGGGTGTCCATGGTACTGCGATGAAGGATTTAGGACCCGTCGGGAAATAACT
>PLDW01000414.1 GCA_003136315.1 Gemmataceae bacterium
GGTGAAGCTCAGCGACGCGCGATCCTTAACGCGTCCGAACAGCGGAGCTCAACGACGCGCGCTTCGCATTGCCGTAGGCACGCGTCCGAACGTTCCGCTGCAGCAACGCGCCAAGTATCGCACGGGGTCGGATCTTATACTGGTCCGCGCGTCGCTGAGCTCCGCTGTTATGCACAATTGGAGCCCAGCAATGAATGAGGATGAAGTTCTCAACCGAGCGGTTGCCTCGTACACTGCGCAGGGATGGGTTCTCATCTACAAAACCCGTCCGATCGCCGACGGTGCAATCGGGGGCGTCGATGCCATCCTGATGAAGCAGAATCCATGGCGATTCACCTTCATCGATGCAAAGGGCTCCGCCGAAACCAAGGAGAAACGCAGCGGGGGCTTCACGAATTGTTTGGGGGCCTTGCTCAAGCGAATACGCCTTGAACACGGATACACGAGCAATGAGGCGGTCGACCGCTTCGTTCCCAGCGGCGACTTCACCGCAGAGGACTATCGGGAGCGGTTGGTCGAGCACGGAACGCACAAGAACAGCGAGTATGTCCTGGCTCTAACGCCAGACATGCGCCAGACAGTGATTACGGCGCTCGATCCGGCACTGGCCGCGCTACTCCACATTAGCGTCGTCCTCGTGTCCGACACCAGCGTCGATAAGATGCAGTGGTGATTGCAGGCGCGACTGTGCATAACCAGCGGATGAAGCTGACCGGGGCCGCCATCCTAGTTTCGCGCTGCATTAAGGTCCTGTAGGCGGCCCCGGCAGCTTATCCTTATCGTTCGGCGGCGGAGGCGCGGCGAATGGGGCTGTTCGACTGGTTCCGACGCAGGCCCCAGACCGTCGGCGCGGAGCCGGCCGAGGAACACGTCGTCAAGAACGTGCCCGCGCTGTCCGAGCCGATCCTGCTACTCATGGAGAGTCCGGCCTTCGTCACGGGGCTGAGGGTCGTTCCCTCATGGCAGGTGGTACACACGAGGAGCTTCGCGGAGTTCAGCGCGGTCCTGGCCAGGCAGAAGTACGCGATGCTCATCGCCCTGTCGCCGCCCGATGACTCCGGGGCAGCCGGGCGGGCCATCCGGGCCTTCCGCGAACTGAACCCGGACGGCCTGACCGTGTACCACGGCACCGACTACCGGTTCGCGGTCTCCGGCCCCCGTGCCCTGGCATGTGGGGCCGACGTGCTCATGGTCGGCGGGGTGCTCGACCGGAACCTGATCTTCTGCCTGGGCACCGCCCTGCTCCTGAAGAGCCGGCAGGGGATCGAGCCGTCGATGGAGTTCTACACCCGGCTGCTGGAGATCACGTGCGCGGAGAGTCCGTTCTGGCGGTTGCAGGACACGACCATGCCAGTTTGCGAGGTCGAGTAGGCGAGGTGGGGAGCAAGGCACGCCGAACCAGGCGCTGCAGCAGACGGCGGGGCGTGAATTGTTTCTGGGAGTTCACAGCTCACCGGTGCCCCGCCGCTGCTGAGCTGAGTCGTTCGGCCCTTGGAGGTGCGACATGAGCGATCCGACGATCTGCCCGACCCACAACTTCCCGTACCGCATCTGCGAATCGTGCAAGTGCGTCCATTGTGTTCGGTGCCAGCCGGCGATGAAACAGAACTACGCCGGCTGCTACCGCTGCCGAGGAAGCACGCGGGCGGCCAACAACTACGAGGTCGAGCAGTACGGGGTCTCGACGCCCGGAAAATAGGGACGGGAGTCTACCATGATCGAAGGCGCGACGAACCGCGTGCCGGGTGCCACGCATTGGGATGTTTTCCGTACGGCGCAGCGCGATCACCCCGACCTCATCACAGCGATGTCGGATGAGGCACGCAATTACGCGGCAGCTCGGGCCGAGGTAAACAGCACGGCAGCGGGGGCTGAGATACTGCCCGGGTGGGCGCAGCGCGACGAATGGAACCGAGCGTTCGGCGCCGATTCGTCGCAGCTCTTTGGCATGGTCGTTTGGGTCACGCTGTTCGACGACGCGGCGACCTGGCGGACGGCGAAGGAAACAGTGAACGGCAATCAGGTCCGGATATATCGACGGGCCTAACAAGTCGCTGCAGCAGACGCCGGCCGCATACTGGCTTCTTGTGCTTCAACGGCTCTCCAGCGGCCGGCGCTGCTGAGCTTGTTCGTTAGGCGGCAGACGCGGAGGCTCCGATAACGCACCCGGCCCTCGAACAACTGGCTGAACTGTCACGGCTCGATCCAGGCCGCAAGGTGTTCGGTGCTCGCAAGCACCAGTACCACAGCGCCCGGGTAGCCGAGCCGGAGGTGGGGCGGCTCGAAGCGGAACTCGGGGTGGCGCTGCCGGCCGAGTACCGGGACTTCCTGCTCCGGGTAGGCAGCGGCGCTGGGCCGTACTACGGCGTGTGGGGGCCGGCCGAGGCGCGGTCTGAATTGCGCGGCTTGGCCCAAGAGTACGAGGCCGAGGAGGGCAAGATCGTCCGACCGGCAGTCGCGTTTCCGCTCACCAGCGAAGACCTGCAGGGCATCGAATCGAGGTTCGCTGCCGGCGTCGAGGCGGTCTGGGTCGAGCGGGACTGGCCGTGCGACGGGTGCCTCCCGATCTGCGAGCAGGGCTGCACGTTCCACTCGGTGCTGGCCCTGACAGGCGAGTTCGCCGGGCGGGTGTTCGACCTGAACAACGCCGTCGGGTACTGTGGCGAGTGGCTGCCGGCCCGCCGCCCGCCGGGTTGGTGGGAGTTCGGCAGGCCGCACCCGCGGGAGCTGCCCCGGCTGCCCAGCCCGCCGACGTTCGGGGAGTGGTTCGCTGGGTGGACCGAGCGCTGCCGAACCGACTTGGCCCCAGACGCCGAACCAAACGCTGCCGCGACATGAAGTCGTATCAATAGCTGCTATATCTTGTCATCTTGAAATGGAGGTATTAAACATCGCCACGATTGAGCAAGAGACGTAGCCTCCTGTTCTGCCAGGAGTCTCCTACCGCAGCGTGCGTCGTTGATGACTGGGGCAACCCAGCGTCAACGAGGTGCGAAGCCTGCGGGACAAC
>PLDW01000426.1 GCA_003136315.1 Gemmataceae bacterium
AAGCTGGCGAAGGTGCGGTTGGCAGCTGGGGGGCCAAAGCGGAAGCGAGGGCGGGCTCCCCAGCCGGTGGCGAGCGACGGCCCGGCGGCATCGTGCCTGAACCGGGTATACGCGGCAGAAGGGCTGCCCGCCGCGCAGACTCCAGAGCAACTCCCCCCAGGCGAGCGGCGGGCGGTCGCGGCATCTGGGGCAGAGGAGTTCGTCAACGCCGCTCACGACCCGAAGGCGACGGCACGGCGCAAGCCTGGGAAGCAGAAAGTCAGCGGGACGTAACATTCCGCGACTGCTCACAAAAGCAACAGGCCTGGCCACGAATGACGTGGCTGGGGCTGTTCTCCTCTTGTCCTTCACTCCCAGATGATGACCGAGTGCAGTGAAAAAACCGGCAAAAAAACTCGCTCCCGAATTGACAACTCAGAGGTACCCCTATCCTTGACGGGGCGAAAGAGAAGATTTCGTGACTGTGAAATTGGTCGTCTAAGCACGGTCGATACAATCAGCAAGACGCGATGGTGACGGTCATAGGAGGTGTGACGGAGTTCCGCGCATCCAAATCACTCACCAAACTGTACCGAATAGCAAAATGGGCGAGTCTCCGGTGCGAAAGAACATTTGGATGCGATGCCATATAGTGAGTCGTTCACCCGGGCGGTGTCGGAGCCGTCTGGGGTGGTGTCGACGCAGACCCAGTTTAACAGGAACGGTCGTGACTAATCTCGAACCGGCACCGGCCATACGGACCCTAGATGAGCAACGCTGCGAGTTTGCACGGCGGCGGGGTGTGGCCATGCCTCTGGCCGGGATGGTCGCTTGGGCTATTGTCGGCGTGGCGGGCGCTTTTCTGCCACCCGCGGCGGCAGTCTGGGTTCTCTTCGGGGCCACCGGGTCGATCCTCTTTCTGGGCCTCTTCTTCTCGCGCTTCACCGGGGAGAACTTATTGGACAAACAGCGGCCGAAGAACGTGTTTGATAGTCTGTTCCTGCACACCGTCGCAATGGCCGTGCTCGTCTACGCCGTAGCCATCCCCTTTTTCCAGGCGGACTACACATCATTGCCTTTGTCGGTGGGCATTCTCAGTGGTCTCATGTGGCTTCCGTTGTCGTGGATCATCGGGCATTGGGTTGGCACCTTTCACACATTCGCCCGCACCGCTTTGGTCACGGCGGTTTGGTATTTGTTCCCACTCAGCCGATTTCTCGTGGTTCCGGCGGTGATCGTGGCAGTCTATGCGGTGACCATCATCGTACTTGAAGTGCGTTGGCGGCGCATCCACCGTGCCGAACCATCACAGGGCGGTCGGGAGCCAGGAGAGGCCCGATAGGGAAACGACCGTCCGATAAGGTCAGCTACGACCCAAATGCGATGGAAGGCTCTCTCCCTGCACTTTCCGCGACTTCCTTGTAGCTAACTTGATGATGAGTTCTTCAGGCACGTCTTCAGCTTCACCGGCGATTCGTGTGGCGAAGCTCGAGGACGTGCCCACTGGTTGGCACGTTCCGTCACCTCGGTTATGGGCACGAAGGTGGCAAGTGCCCCAATTGATTCAGGGCGACTTCGGGTCTTCCAGCTTCTTCATCTCCTCCTTGATCTTCTTGATTCCCTCCGGAAGTTTTGAGGGGGGCGAAATCCCAAATAAGTCGGCGTAGAACTTCTGCCGGGGCTTCAGGTCTTCGATCTTCCGCTCCAGCTCGGTCACCTTCTTGGCCAGCGCGGCCGCGTCTTCCTTGCCCGGCCTCCCGGCCGCATAGATGTCCCGCCGGTCGTTCAGCAGCTCGGCCTCGGTGAGCAACAACTTGAGTCGCTCGAATTCGGCGAAGCGGGCCTTGGCGTCTTGGACCAACTCCTCGGTCGTTTTGGCCTTCGGGGCGGGCTCGCCCTTCTCGGGCGGGGCTGCCGGTGCGGGGATTGGAGCCGACGGCATTGGGGTTGGTGCTTTCGGCAGCGAGCCATAAGCGGTAATCGCGGCGCCGGCCAGCACGAGCAGGCCCGCGGTCAGGCCCGCGACCATCTTCCATTTGGGGGTACGCATAGCGTGCAGAACTCCTTCGGTGAGGGATGACACGACGGGGTGAACGGCTGAACCACCAGCCGCAAGGACCGAAGCCGCGCGGACCACTCCGGCCGGCGCGGCCGATACAGACAGGACCAGAATCGGGGCCACGCCGCGCCGGACGAGCCGATCGCGCAGGATGACCCGGGCGCGGCTGAGTCGCCCGGCGACGGTCCCGACGGGGCACCGCAGTGTAGCCGCGGCTTCGGCGTAGGTTCGCCCTTCCAGATCGCACAGCACGACCGGCAGCCGGTACCGGTCCGGGAGCTGCGCCAGTTCCTCCTGAACGATCCCGGAAATATCCGGGTCGGGGGCTCCCGGGGTCGGGACGGTGCTCAGGTGCTCCGACGTTGCGGCGGGATCCCGGGCGTTTCTCGCGCGCAACTTCAGTGCGGCACGGACGGCCACCCGGTGGAGCCACCCGCCGACACACGTCCCGCGAATCGCACCTGCTTTACGAGCGAGGATGAGGAACGTGGCCTGAAAGGCGTCCTCGGCATCGGCTTCCGAGCGGAGGAGCCGCCGGCACGGTGTCCAGACGGTGTCGGCGTGACGGCGAACGAGTAGCTCGAACGCGGCCGCATTCCGGTCCTGGGTGAACTGACGGAGGAGTTCGGCATTAGGGATCCTGTCCCCGCCCTCAGCAGTCGCGGCCAGCAAGCGAGCGAATCGGTGGGGCATAAGACATCAAGTTCTCAGGACCGTGGCTCCTCTCCCATACTGATCCCGGAACGGCCCCGATCCATACGCCAAAATCCGGAAAACGAGGGCAGTATTCGAGAAGGGCATTTTCCTCGCACGGTAGACGGGTGCCGGTCCGTCTGGGAGGATGGCGTTACCGCACGACATATGGGTGGTTGGCTCGGGTCCGATAAGTTCCGGTATGCTCCCTACTGCAAGAGGTCACTTCCTGGGAATGGCCTTTTGCGTTTCTATGGACTCCACCTGGAGAAGGGATGGTCGACCGCGCCACTGTTGATTCTCCCCAGTTGTCGCGGATGTGATCACCTCGGCAATTCACTTCGCCACCCAATATCCATGAAGTTCCACCTGGCCGGTGGTACTGGGGGAGTAGGGTCGCACCCACTGGCCTCCCAGAGGCCACCAGAGCCTCGATTACCGCGAAAAGCCAATCACCTGCGTCGAGGTGAAAAGATGCCTCCGAGGCCACGTTTTGCGAGCCTGCGGGCGTAGCGAAATCGCAGAGGGTTCCGCCGAGGTGATGCTGCTTCGTGATCGCGGAGTCGTGTGTGACGATTGGGGGAGATTCAGGGGTGTTCCCGACTGATCGGGCTGTGAGGAGTGGGTGGATCGCAATGCTTTGCCTGGCCGTCCGGTCGATGGAGGCGTTCCAGGCTGGCTCCTGTGCTTCGTGGGCCTCAACCTTTCTCCTCGTTGAGCAGTACAAGTTGGCCGGCCATTTGCGGGGTCGACCTTCCCCCGTGGTGGAGATGATCACCGGGGGCCATCGTGGGGAGTGGATGTGGTTGATCGCGTCAACCGACTTCATCGCGGGCCATCCGGCTCAACCCCTGGACTGCGGGGCCGGTCTGCTGGGTTCTGGCCAACCCGCAGCCTCTCCCCTAACCCGTCCCGATCCGCGGGACTCAACTGTTGTTCAAGGTGCCTGATGGGCCGATCTCGGATGCAGTGAGATCGGCGGGGTGATGACCGGGGGGAAGGGTCAGTTCGTCTCGCTGTTCACTGCGTTGGTCGATGTTACCTACGCGCGCACCACGCGCTACACCCCAGCTCCACGACCTCACCCGAGTTCGATGCTCTCTACGCGAAATACGCGACGTGACGGAAAGGAGGATTTGCCTTGGGTCAGACCGACTCGATTCTGACGGCCTCAAAAGGCCGCTGACGCATCGGGCTACCGGCGGTTGTCAGCTTGCCATCTGAGACGCCGGAGCCGTCGCCATGTCCGACAGCGGCTGGTGGATGCGGTTGCCGTTCACTTCGAGCGTGAAGTAGTCCGCCCCGGAAGGCATCTCGAACTCCAGGTACGCGGTCATGCCGGTATCGGAGTAGTCCTTGACGACCTTGCCGTGTGGGTCGAGAATGCGTCCGCTGTCCGAGATGCGGGCGTTCTTATCGACCACCTCGGCGAAGATCTCCTCCACCAGGCGCATCTCGGCGGCCAGCTTGTGGTCCCACAGATCGACATCGGTGCCCGTGTCGAGGTCGTCCAGCTCCTCCATCTGCTCCTCGTTGACGTCCGGACCGACCCCGATCAGCACGAACTTCAGGGGTTTCCGCTGCTTCGCGGAAACCTGCCGGGCCAGTTCGGTGGAGTAGCGTTTCACCTCCTCCAGGTCGTGCAGCTCGCCGTCGGTGATGAAGACGTAGAAGCCCCAGGGTGCGGAGCGGAAGCGGTCCACGAAGTATCGCACCGCCGGCAGCAGCTGGGTGCCGGTGCCGTAGGAGCGGGGCGGGCCGAAGACGTGCTTCTCGGCCTGGTCGGCGGTCAGGTCGCCGACTTGCTCGATCTGGCTGCCACCGTCGCCGACGGCCCAGTAAATGCAGGTGGTGCCGCCGTCGGCGTCGATCTTGCGGGCCAGGTAGGAACAGATTTTCTGGGCCACGGGGGTGACCTCGTTGTGCGTCTCCTTAGCGGAGCCGAACAGCGAGGCCAGGAAGCCGGGCTTCTCGCCGTCGCCATACAGCTTGGCCATGGAGCCGGAGCCGTCCAGGGCAATGCCGGTCTGCGCCCCTTCCTTGTGGGGCTCCATCAGGATGGTGGCCACCACCTTGCGTTTGCCGCTCGACGTGGTGTGGACGTTGACCTCGCCGAACGGCTCGACGACTTTCTTCAGCTGCGCCATGAAAGGTACTCCAGAGGCTGGGCCTACGACCCCGTAGCGACGGGCGGCTCGCCTGTCGCTAAATTGACGACAAGCGAGCCGCCCGTCGCTACGGGGAAGCGTTAGGTTTTGTCCTTCGGCTTTTCCAGGTCGAGGCCGGCCTGCTGCTCGCCGGGCTTAGCCAGCTCGAGCGGGATGTCGCGCCAGG
>PLDW01000154.1 GCA_003136315.1 Gemmataceae bacterium
GCCTCACGTCCCAGGGTTGTCACCCTGGGCTATTATCCGCGGCCCCGTTGGGGCCGAAATCCCGCTGTTGTTCGCCCCAGATGTGTGGCGGATAATCGCCCAGGGGATGACTCTGGGGCGATTTTCCGATCTCCTCTCTGGCGCCTCAATCCAATGGGCTTCCGTCCCAACGGGACGGCGGATAATAGCCCAGGGTGACAACCCTGGGACGCCATCACCCTGGGACGCGAAACCCGGGACACAGACGCACCAACCTGGGATCAGTCCAGGCGGAAACAAACACGAAAACCGCTGCCGTAGTAGCGGTCATCGGGCGTGTCGTTGTCGCGCTTCGCTGCGCGACAGTTCCCGGCGCCGACGTTCCAGGAACCACCACGAAGGACACGACGATTGTTAGACTGTTTTGTCGATTGAAATGGATCTTTTAGACTCTCCAATTTGTCGTATAGTCCATAATAATCCCGGCACCACTCCCACACGTTCCCGTGCATATCGTGCAGACCCCACGGGTTCGCCGGGTATGAACCAACCTCCAATGTCTTCTGCTTGTATGCCCCCTTCTCCGTCCCATAGGGAAAGTTCCCGGCGTGATTGGCGAGATCCCCATTGAGCTTCGACCCGAAATGGAATGGGGTCGTCGTGCCCGCACGGCAAGCATATTCCCACTCCGCCTCCGTCGGTAGTTCGACCGTCCGCTTCACCCGGCTTGACAGCGTCGAGCAGAACGCTGTGGCATCGTCCCATGACACCATCTCCACCGGCAACCGACCGCCCTTGAACTTGCTTGGGTCTGCACCTGTCACGGCCTTGTACTGGGCCTGCGTCACCTCGTACTTCCCCAGGTAGTAGTCCCGGCTGATCTCCACTCGTCGCTGCGGCTTCTCGTCCGAACTAGCCTCCTTCTCCCCATCCGGGGCTCCCATCAGGAACGATCCCTTTGGGATGCGGACGAACTCCATTGTTTCGCCACCCCCGATGTCGAGGGTCACTACCTGCCGCGTGCCCTTCTTCGAGACCCCCTCGATCACGTAATCAAAGGTCCCAACGACTTCGCCGCTCGGTGATCCACCTGTCACTGGCGGACTTACCTTATCACTGCCCTTGGACGGGGGAGCGATTTGAGCAGACCCCTTGGACGGGGAACCCGTATCACCACTGCGCTTGGTCGATGCCGTATCTGGTCCGTCATACCCGCTGGTCGGCCTCCCCCGGTCCGGACGCATCTTGGCAACGATCATGACCACCGCAACAATCACGAGCATTGCAACGACCCCGGTCGCAATGATCCCGTACCAGACCCACCGCCGTGGCTTCTTCCTCTTCTTCAATTTCCTCGGGGTGTCTTCAGGCTCGTCTTCCCCCCTGGCGGGGCCGTGATACTTCGCCTTCGCCGCACCAGGTCGAGTCATCTTCTTCGGGGTGACTTCAGGCTCGTCTTCCTCCGGGAGTGGACGTGCAGAGGACCAGCTTCGAGGCGTGGGGGAAGGCCAGATGGGCTCTGGTGGAAGAGGTGGTTGGGGAACCCGAGGAGCGAGTGAGGTGGCGATCGGTCGAGTGGTGATTTCGCTCGGTGGTTCCACCAATTCCACCTCGATCACGTCGCGTTCTGCGACCGGTTCGGGACGAACCTCGTGCGAGCGAATCGGGGGAACAGGCACCGGGACGACTCCCGACGGTGCGGCGCTCCCGCTGCGGAGTTGCTGCTCGACCTCCAACAGCACTGCAAGGGCGGCCTTCGCACTCGCCGGGCGGCCGTCTGGGCTCTTGGCCAGCATTCGATCGACCAGGTTGGCCAGGTCGTCTGGAACTACCCCGAACGATGCAGCGGGTGGTGGTTCGTGCATCACGATAGCGATGATGGTGGCGTTGTACGTGTCCTGTTGAAACGGGCTTTGACCGGCGATCATCCGATAGAGTACGACCCCCACGCTGAACAGGTCGGCCCTGGCATCCACTCGCTGCCCCCGGGCCTGTTCCGGGGCCATGTAAGCCGCTGTCCCGAGAACCTGGCCGCTACGTGTCAGTCCCTTGTCCGATCCGTCCGTCTTGGCCAGCCCGAAATCGAGCAACTTGATCCGGCTGGTCTTCGCTTCGACCCACAAATTGGCCGGCTTGATGTCCCGGTGGATCAACCCCTTCTCGTGGGCTGCCACCAGGCCCTTGAGGAGATCCTTCGCAACCCGGACAATGGCGGTCGCCTGAACCGGCCGATTCTTGGTCTTCTGCCAGTTCTTCAGCCACTGATCGAGATTCAGGCCATCCAGGTATTGCATCGCCAGGAAGGGAACCCCATTCGCTTCTGCGACCTGATAGATGGTAATCACGTGGTCCGACTGGATCGCTGCCGCCGCTCGACCTTCGCGGAGGAATCGCTCCTTGGCCGTCGCCTCGGCTGCGACCTCAGGGCGCATCACCTTCAGGGCGACTGGCCGTTGGAGCCCATCGTCCTCGGCCCGGAAGACGAACCCCATCCCGCCCTCACCCAGCAGTCGGACAACCCGGTACGGGCCAAGCCGACCGAGTTCTCCGACGAGTTCGGTTGGGGAGAGGAAGGGATAGGAGCGCGCGGACAGGCTCGGGTCTGAGGTGCGAACGGGACTGGCGACCGTCCCGAACGGGGACTCACCCTCGACCACATGCGGCGATTCGCTGGCCGGTCGGTGGACCGTGCCCGAGTCGGCCCCAGGAAGGTCGGTCCGTGGGGTGTCGGGGTCAGCCTCGCCGGGGAGGTTGGTCGGGTCAAGCCCTGGCGGTTTGGGGCGAGGGTCCATACGCACTCCGAATTCTCTGGCCATCATCGTCAGCGAGTCGAGCGTGCGACATGCTGCCTAAAATGGTGGGACCACATCGGAGTCAACTTAGCCAAGGAGGGCTTCGAGGGTAAGGTGTTCGATCTTCCCTCTCTTCTTCATTCTTCTCTGTGTCCTCTGTGTCTCTGTGGTTAACTTATGTTTTATAAATCCATGTTAACCACGGAGACACAGAGGACACAGAGAGAAACCCGAAAACCGAGAACGAGCAGCGAGTCGATTCACGTCTTCGGTAACTCCCACCCCTTCCGGTACTCGCGGCCAAGCAAGGCCTTAGCCGGTGGTCGAGCCTAGCTCGACCACCGGAGGCAGATACGGAGCCGATGACATGAATACGATGACCCGGTTTGCGTTGCATCACACCTGCAACACGCCGGTCCGGAATGGTCGGCCGTCGTCGTGGCGAGTGGCCACGTCCAGGGCAACCAGCAGCGCCGAACGGCTCTGTTCTGGGGCAATAATCGCGTCCACCCAGAGTCGGGCGGCGGCATAACGGACATCCGTCTGCTCGTCGTAGCTGGCTTTCACCCGATCACGCAACGCGGCGAGTTCCTCGGCGTCGGGTTCCTTGCCAGCGCGTTTGAGTGCCTGCACCTGGATGTCCAGTAGAGTACCCGCGGCCTGATCGCCGCCCATCACCGCATACCGGGCAGTCGGCCATGCCAGAATGAATCGTGGATCAAACGCCTTCCCGCACATTGCGTAATTCCCAGCGCCGAATGATCCACCGGTGATCAGGGTGATCTTTGGGACGACGCTATTGGCGATCACATTCACGAGTTTCGCCCCGGCCCGGATGATCCCGGCCTGCTCGGACTCCTTCCCCACCATGAATCCGTTGACGTTTTGCACAAAGAGTATGGGGATTCGCAGTTGGTTGCAGTCCATCACGAACCGGGCTGCCTTGTCGGCTGAGTCGACATAGATCACTCCCCCGAACTGCCAGGCCCCTTCAGCCGGCTTGACTCGCTTCTTTTGGTTGGCAATCACACCCACTGGCACGCCGCCCAGTCGCCCGTACCCGCACACCAGGGTCTGCCCATACTCGGCCTTGTACTCGTCGAGCGGGCCATCAAGCAGGCTCCCCAGCAGGATTCGGATGTCGTATTCCTGATTGGGATTCATGACGACAGGTTGGGGGGTGGCTTTGTGGGGTTCGGTCCCCGCGCGGAGATCGAAGCGGACCCTCCCAGGGTCGGCGGGGAGCAACCCCACGAGTGCCCGGAGTCGGGTCAGGCAGGCCTGGTCGGTCGGTTCCCGGTAGTCGATCGTCCCGCTCACTGCCGCGTGCATCGCAGCGCCGCCTAGCGTCTCGTGGTCGACCACCTGACCGATCGCTGCTTTCACCAGTGCAGGACCGGCGAGGTAGAGCCCACTCCCTTCTGTCATGAGAAGGGTGTCACAGAGTACCGGGAGATATCCGCCGCCAGCAACGCAGTTGCCCATGATCGCTGCGAACTGCGGAATCCCAGCAGCGGAGATAACGGCGTTGTTGCGGAAGATCCGGCCGAAGTCATCCTCGTCCGGGAAGACCTCGTCTTGAAGTGGCAAGAAGACCCCGGCGGAGTCGACAAGGTAGACGAGTGGGAGACGGTTTTCGAGGGCGATTCGTTGTGCCCGAAGCACTTTCTTGCAGGTCATTGGGAAGAACGCCCCGGCCTTGACCGTGGCATCGTTGGCGATGAGCATCACCCGCCGGCCGGAGACCGTCCCGACACCCGTAACCACACCAGCCGATGGGGCTCCGCCCCACTCGGGGTACATCCCCCACGCGGCCCACAGAGCCAGTTCCAGGAAGTCCGAGCCGGGGTCCAGAAGTGCAGCGAGCCGCTCCCGGGCGGTGAGTCGGCCTTTCTCGTGCTGACGGTCGATCGCCTTGGTGCCGCCTCCGAGGCGGATCTTGGCTTCTTCCTCGGTGATGTCGGCGGGGGACAGAGAGTTCGACATGCCCGGCATTATACGGCCAGTCGCCGGACCCGGGCGAGCGCACGCAGTTCGCTCAGGATCGGGCCGCGCAGCGCCTTCTCCACCTCGACCAGACCGCGGGCTGCGGCCACCCCATCGAGAACCCGGTGGTCAAAGGCCAGGCGGAGGAGAACCGAGCCGTCCTGCTTCACCTGTCCGAAGGTGAATGTGGATGTGAGCGGGCAAATCGGGATGTGGACCGTAGCTCCGGCCGACACCACGCTGGTGACCCCGAACGTCCCACAGTATTTCTGACGCCACGAACCGGATGTCCGCAGCGCGAGCCACCACAGGAACCTGCGGATCAGTCGGGGAAAGCGCATCAGGAGTATGAGCCGGCGAAAGTCGGCGATCTCCTGGAGTGGGGCAGTCTTGATCCGCTTGAACCGCGCATCGATCTCGTTCAGAGGAGTCGACTCTGGCTGGCGGATCAGGAAGAAGAGGACACTTGGTACTCCATCCACTTCTCGTTCCACGGTCACTGTCGCAACGGAGCAAGCGTGTTCGTAGAGCCGGGGGTAGGGGCTCGTCAGGAGTGACCGGCGGAGGTCCGGGACGGCGGTAGCCGCAATCGCAAACGCCTTGAGGAGAACCGGATACCACCCCGGTTTCGGGTCGGCCGTGTCGCGAGCCAGGGCCACCTCGGGGATGGTGACTTCCCGGTCAATCGCCACCATCGGGACCGACTGGCTAAAGTGCAAGATGTCGGACACAATCCGACGGCCGCGGTGAAGAGGAATCGTGCGACCACGTGGAAGTGGCATGGCGGCACCCAGGGAGGCCGCGGCGGTCGGGCGAATGATGCGCCGACGGCCCTGAAATCATCGGCGCGGGGGGGGACGGGAGGTCAGTCAAAATCATGGGAAGGGGGGGCAGGGCAGTTTCGAGAGGCCCGACTCGGAAGAATCTCACGCAAAGGCGTAAAAGAAGACCAAGATTTTATCACGAAAGCACGAAAGACGAAATAACGAAAAAATCAAAGGTCGGATTTCGTTATTTCGTCTTTCGTGGTTTCGTGATTCGTTTTTCTTCTTTGTGTCTTTGCCCGATCTAATCACACGCGCGACCAATCTTTCCGCTGGCGGCTGGATGGGATGTTGAGCATCTTTCGGTACTTCGTGACCGTTCGCCGGGCGACTGGATAGCCGGCATCATTCAGCTTGTTCACCAACTCCTCGTCGGAGAGCGGGTTGGCTTTGTCCTCGTCGCTGATGAGTTCCATGAGCTTTTGCTTCATCACCTCGTACGCCACTTCCTCGTGGGTCTGATCGTTTTTCTTCCCGCCCCCGAAGAATCGCTTGAGCGGAAACACTCCCCGAGGAGTCTGCACCCACTTGTCGTCCACCGCCCGGCTGACGGTGGTGACATGCACCTTCACATGATCGGCGATCTGCTGCATCTTCAGCGGCTGGATGTATTCTGGCCCGTTGTCCAGGAATGCCCGCTGGTGGTGGATGATGGCCCGGGTCACTTTCAGCAGTGTGTTCCGACGCTGCTCGACGGCGCTGACAAGCCACTGGGCCGACTGGAGCGACTTGCGGAGCCTGTCCCGGGCCGCATCGTCGAGCCCCTTGGATTTGTAAAGTTCCAGGTATCGCTTGCTGATCCGGATTGTTGGGATCCAGTCGTCGACCAGCCGGGCCTCGTAGTCCCCACTGTCGGTCCGGTCGACGATGACATCCGGGACAACATACTGGGTGCCGGTGTCCGAGAATTTCAGGCCGGGCTTCGGGTCGAGACCGTGGAGAGCCTCAATAGCCTCCTGGATGGTCGGAATGTCGAAGCGGGTGGCTTTCTGAATGACCGGAATCCGATTATAACCAACGTCCTCCAGGTGGTCGCGGACAAGGATTCGCAGAGCATCCCGACAGGGGGTGTCATGTGTGATTTGCAGGAGCAGGCACTCTTTGAGGTCGCGAGCCCCAACCCCCGCCGGATCCAGCTTGTGAACAACGTGGAGAAGAGTGTCCTCCACCTGTTCCACGGAGACGGGTTCGTCATACGTCTGGGCGACTTCGGCCAGAGATACCGAGCGGAATGTCTCCCGGCCGTCGTCCTCATCCTTGTCTTTCTTCGTTCCGTCTTTCACCCGAACCCGGGCTCCGAGGTAGCCGGTTCGGTCGATAAAGCTACAGATGTGCTTGGCAAGACGACGCTGGTCATCGTCGAGTTCCATCTCACCAAGCTGTTCGGCCAGGTAATCCTGGAGCGAACGGGGCCGGTCTGGCATATTCGCCATCGCATCCAGCTTCCGGTCACCTTCCTCTTCCATCGCTCCCCGGGAAACCCGGTGATCTTCGTTGAAATGACCGTCCCAGTCTCGATCGAGGGCCTCCAGTCGGCTGAACTCCAGATCCCCGCTCTCGTCATGTTTGAGGGGGGCATCCGGATTGAACTCCTCTTCGACCGGCTGATCATGGTCACCGAGGTGTTCCTTCTGCTCCAGGAAGGGGTTCTCCTGGAGTTCCTTCTCGATCTTCGCCTGGAGATCGACAATCGGCAGTTGGAGGATCTCCATGGATTGGATCATGCGTGGGGCAAGGACAAGTTTCATGTCATGCCGCAACACGATATCCAGGCCAAACCGCATGCCGCTCATATCAACTCCGTCTCGGGGTGCCCGGAGCGATCCGGTTTGTACCCCGCTTGTATGTCAGGAACGTCCGGGTTGCAGACCCGGTGTGTATGGGCGAGCAGGAAACATCAAAAGGTCCGACGGCCCTCCAAGGCATCGGCTAACATCTGCGCATTCGCCAACTCCAGCGACGCTCCGCTGGGCAACCCCCGTGCCAATCGGGTCACGGAAACACCAGTGCCAGCCAGCAAGTTTGAGGCGAACAGGGCCGTCCCGTCCCCCTCCAGGGTTGGGCTGGTGGCCAGTATCACTTCCCGCACCCCGCCCCGGCGAGTCCGCTGGGCGAGGGCTCCGAGGGTCAGCCGCTCCGGACCAACCCCATCGAGCGGAGCAAGTCGGCCGCCGAGAACGTGGTACAGCCCCCGGAACGATCCGGCACGTTCAAACGCGGTGACATCGCGTGGCGTCTCGACCACGCAAATTACACCAGCGTCCCGTTTTGGGTCCGCACAGACCGGGCACAGATCGCGATCGGTCAGGTTGAAACACTCCCGGCACGGGCGAATTTTCTCGGCAACGGCTCGGAGCGCGTCGGCAAGGCCAATCGCATGGTGGCGGTCGCCTGATAAGAGGAAATGGGCGATCCGCTCGGCGCTCTTCGGGCCGATTCCGGGGAGCCGGGTCAGCTCCTCCAACAATCGCTGCATCACACCAGCCGGCTCTGCCACCGCAGTTCGCCTCCATCGTGTGGGGAAACGATCAGCCGCCCATCCCGGGTATCCCGCCACCCAGCATTCCCGGCGGGAGCCCGATATTGGCCGCCATCTTCGCCGATTCCTGGGCGAGCAGTTCGCGGACCTTGCTGAGTGCCTGATTCGTTGCCGCGACCACGAGATCCTCGAGCATCTCGCGATCATTCAGTTTGAGGGCCTCGTCGGCGATTCGAACCGACTGGATTTCCATCCGCCCGTTGGCCTTGACCGTGACGTAGCCAGCCCCGGAAGTGGCCTCGGCGGTGATCGTCCCGACCTGGGCCTGGAACTTCTGGATCTCGTCCTGGATCTTGCCCTTGTTACCAAGTAAGTTCATCATCTGACCGAATTTTTCAAACATGGTCTCAGGCCTCGTCGGGGTCAACCGGGGTAGGCGGTTTGGGCGGCGCGGCAGCCGGGTTGAAGTCTTCGTCCACATGCCAGATCTGGGCACCCAGAGCCTCCGCCGCTTTCTTGAACAACGGGAGTCCCATCAACTGCTTTCTCCGCTCCGCAGCCTGGTTCGGGGCTGGGGCAACCGGTCGGCTCGCGGCTGGAGTGGAACCTGTCACCAGATCGACCCGAACAATTGCGGGGTTTCCGGTGACTCGGCGAAGCACTTCCTGCATCCGGAGGACGTTCTGCTCGGTCGCGGACGCCTCATATGCATGAGTATACCCGCTCGGGAACCGGATAGCTAGGGAGTTTGGCCCGAAAATTGCAGGTGAAAGAGAAGATTTTACGTGCACCGCGAGAATGGGCGACCGCTCGGACAGGAAATGAGTGAACCGGTTCCAGACTTCGGGAAGTGTTTCTTCGCTGAGCGTTAGGGCGGGGAGTTCGTCGGTCCCCACCGTTCCATTCTGACTGGCTGAGGGCTTATCCGCCAGTCCCATCAGGTCGTTTTTTTTTGACGAATCCCCACCTCCAGCGAGTTTGCCCGGCGAAACCCCTCCCATCCGATCATTGCTGCCCGTCGTTGCCAAGTTGCCTGATTGGGCAGCGATCAGCCCCCCCCCTTGCTGCAACGTCTGGATCAGTTGGCTGATGGGAACCAGATCCTCAAGGCGACTGAGCCGCACGACTGCCATTTCCAGGAGTACCTGGGCATGGCTACTGCCTCGAATGCGCGCTTTCGTCGTGGTCCAGACATCGAGCCCGGTCAGGATGGTGTCGAGGGAAAAATTGCCCGCCTGCTGGCAAAGAATTTCCCGAACGGTGGGTGAAACGGGCAGATCCCGTAAATCGGGGCTGCAACGGACCAGCATGAGTGTCCGCCAGTGTTCGATCAGTTGGTCGACAAGTTCGCTGACTTGCATCCCGCGATCGATCCAGGTGCTGACGCGTTCGAGTGCAGTCTTGGGATCATGCGCCAGGATGGCTGCGGTCAGTTCGAGAACCCGATCGTCCCCGGCCGTTCCTAAAACGGCGTGAACCTGTTCCGCTGTCAGTGTGGTTTGTGCGGACGCAAGCAATTGGTCGAGCAGGGATTGCGAATCCCGCATCGATCCCGCCGCCCGCCGGGCGATGAGCCGCAGAGCATCATCGTCGGCCTGGTGACCCTCCTGGGCAACGATCCGCTTGAGCTGATCGAAGATCAGCGAGGGTCCGACGTGGGCGAAATCGAACCGCTGGCACCGCGACAGGATCGTGATCGGGATCTTCTGGACTTCCGTTGTAGCGAAGATGAACTTGACGTGTGGCGGTGGCTCTTCCAGTGTCTTCAACAGGGCGTTGAAGGCGGATGTCGAGAGCATGTGAACTTCGTCGATGATGTAAATCTTGTACCGACTTCGGGTTGGCCGGAAGCCGACATTTTGCCGCAGGTCGCGAATTTCTTCGACCTTGTTGTTACTGGCCCCGTCGATCTCCAGAACATCGACATCTTCCCCCGCCGCGACCGCGAGGCAGCTGTCGCATTTGTCGCAGGGTGTGGCGGTTGGCCCGGTGACGCAGTTGAGCGCTTTGGCCAGAATCCGGGCCGCGCTGGTCTTTCCCACCCCCCTGGCCCCGGTGAACAGGTACGCATGGGCGACCCGGCCGGACTGGAGAGCGTTGACAAGCGAGCGGGCAACGTGTTCCTGTCCAATGAGTTCCGCGAACTGTTGCGGCCGATAGCGCCGGGCCACGACGGTGTATTCAGCCGGTGGTGCAGGCGGGTCGTCCGGGGGTGTGGGGGCTTTCTTCGCCATGCGGGGACATCCTGAGCGGGGGTTCGACTTCCCGCATGCTACCCGCGATGGGGGCCACCTGACAACATGGTGTAGGGGCGAAATCGGCCGGGGGTGGGCAAAGGCAATGGCCCGCAGATGACGCAGACCTGCGGACGCAGATGAAATCCAGTTCAAACCAAAATTGTTTTGATCAAGATTTCATCTGCGTCGGAGTCTGCGTCATCTGCGGGCCGTTGCCTTCTTTCTCGCATCAACGCGAGCTTCCAGAAACGCACATCTTGCTTCCTGCTCCAAGCTCCAAGCTACCAGCCGATTTTATCTCAGCTCCGCGAGGTTCCAGAGAAGCACGTTCCCGGTTTCATCGCCGGTCACGAGCACCGTCCCGTCGGCCGACACTGCCACCTTGATACCCGGCTTTTCGTGCCCCCGGAACACACCCACCAGCGATTTCCGGGGGATGTCATAAGCGACGACATCGACCGAGGTTCCGGTGATGTCTGCGCGGGTGATGTTGCTCGGAGTCAGGTAGATCGGCCGATCCGGGAGGAACACGGAGTGGAACCCATTCACTCCGACGGGGAGAGTGGCGACGATTGCGCCGGTGATGCCGTCGTGGATCTGGAGCGGGAGCGACCCCTGCCGCACCGCGACCCAGCGACCATCCGGGCTGACGGCAAACCCGTTCCAGGAAACAATTTCCTGCGATTTCTCGGGAGAAGGTTCTGGCGTCATGAGGAATTGGCGAACGGACTTCCGCGTCAAGAGATCCCAAACCTGAAAGCGATTCGCGCGTTCCACACCCAGGGCGAGTTCGTAGCCCTGATTGATCAGGGGAGCGACATTCACCCGGTCATCGTCTGAGGTCACGAACGACCCCAACGCGAGCCCGGTGATGGCATCGAACTCGCGGACGGTCAGCGGATGGGCTTTCTGCCAGTCGGCGCTGCGGTTGAGCGAAATGATGATGGTCGGGTTGCGGAAAAAAACGTGGTTGCCAACAACCGGGAGATCGGCCAGTCGCCTGCCGGTCGCGGCTTCCGCCACTTCCTGTGTCCCTGCCTCACACCGTCGGACGACACGCATGCCCTCCGGGGAGAGGGCATCGATCGCGCGAGCGTGTTTAGACAGCCGTTTGGGCTGACCAGCGATATCCCACACTTCTGCGCTAGTTGCCCCTGTGCGGCTGTCCTGAATCGAGACAGCGAGCCTTTTCCCATCGGCACTCAGGAAAAGCCGGGAGACCCCCGGGCCATCATCGGATTTGCGAGCTTCAGTCGGGGCAATGGTGAACCGCGCCCGGGGCTTCAGGACCATGACATCTTTCGCCGCGGCGGCTGGCGTGACCGTGGGAGTCACGGCTGGAGCGGCTGTCGTGACTGCGGCATCGGCGGGGGCGATGTCCGGCGCGGGGGGCTTCTGGGAACAGCCAACGCTGCTGACGACTGCCAGGAGGAAGGCCAGCAACTGAGAGGAGAGAAGACGGTTGAGACTCCTGCCGAGCCGCAACACCCTCACGCTCGGCAGGAGCCCCGCACTCCCGTTATACCGATGATCGACCAACGAATGAGGCAGCATGGGCGGGTACATGGATGAGAGCCTCGATGAAGAACCCCCTTCCCACCCCGAGAAGGGGAGCAGACCCGTCGGGTCCGCAGCACCCCCCAGAGAGGAGGTTTCTCCGGACCCGGGTCAGTCAAGCTGGACGAGCCCGGGTGGCGGGCACGCGACAAGATCCGTCTCAGCGAGGAACAGGTTCCCGGCCTCCGTCGCAGACTCCCGGAGTGTCGCGGGCATTCCCTCGGTGGCTGTCGTGAGTACCAGCTTCACCCCGTCTGGACGCTGCACCAGGCACGGGCAGGTGACCCGCGGAGAGGTTGGGATGGACCAGTGCTCGACCGCCTTCCCGCTCGCCAGATCGAATCGGACTGCGCGGCCATCCTTAACCGGGTCCGGGTTGTAGAAGGCGATGATCGCGGTACCCTCGCCCGCATCCCGCATCCCATCCGGGAATCCCGGGAATTCCAACACTTCCACCGCCACGCTCTCCAGCGTGGCGATTCGCGCGGCCACATCCAGCCGATACCGGACCACCCTGCGGGTCGGGGTGTCGATGTCGAAGAGGACGAGATCACTGCCATCACGAGCCAGCACTTTCCCGTTTGAACACACCTGCTCCCCGGCCAGTAGCGACACCACATTGTCGCCGACTGTGAACAGGTACAGCCCGGCGATCGGGTCGGCGAAGTGGGTGTCTTTCGTTCCGAACACAACCGCCCGACCGCCGGGGGCGACCTCACCATCGTTGATGATCGTCCGCGGGTTCGGGTCTGCAATGGTCGCCAGGGGGTGCCACTCCCGGTGGGCCAGGTCGTAGAGGCCGACCTCTTTGCCCATCCCGATCAGCACCACGCCGGGTCGGCTCGTCGGGAACACGAAGCCGGGCCGACCGGGGAGGGGCCAGACCCGGTGCTCACCGGTGTCCCAGAACCGAAGATGGAGTGCTCCAGCCGTTGCGTCCGGGGCGGTTTGGATATTCACCCAGAGGAGGGCATCGCGGCCTTCGAGAACAATTGGCCGCGGGCCTTCGGGGAGGAACCGGTCTTCCTCCGTGTCGCCGGTGATGAAAACTCGGGCCTCGTGGTACGTGGCGGAGGGCATGGCGGTTCTCCCGGTGGAGTGGGATTACTACCTTACACCGATACGGATACCGGGACGAGAGGCGGAAGAATCATGCTGCGCGGGAAGTCGGCGCTGGTGACAGGAAGCAGCCAGGGGATCGGGCTGGGGGTGGCCCAGGCGTTCGCGGCGAACGGGGCCGCCGTGGTGGTCACGTCCGAACGACCGCTGGACAAACTTCGAGAGGTCCAGCGATTGCTCAGCGATTACCCATCGACCCGGTACGTCCAGGCCGATCTCTTGACAGACGGCGAGCCCGAGCGACTGGTGGCCGAAGCCTGGGAGGCGATGGGCGGGGTGGACGTGCTGGTGAACAACGTCGGCACATACAAGGAGCCGCCGCTTGGCCAAATCAGCCGGGATCATTTTGACTTCATTTTCCGGCTGAATGTTTGGGTGTCGGTGGCGATGACCCGGGAGGTGGTGAGGCGGGCGACCGCAGCGAAGCGGGGCGGGCGGATTCTGTTCTCGTCGTCGCTTAACGGCACCCGGTCGGAGCCGTTGCACACCCTGTACGATGCGAGCAAGGGAGCGGTTAACGCACTGACCCGGCAACTGGCGGTGGAACTTGCCCCGCTCGGGTTTACCACCGCTGCAGTCGCCCCGGGGTTGGTCGAGACGCCTCTGACCGACTTCGGGCTGAAATCGGACCCGGTTGGCAGGCAAGCAGTCCTCGACCAGATCCCACTCCGCCGGATTGCCACGGTCGAGGATGTGGCCCACTGGTATGTCTTTCTGGCATCCGACCGGGCGAGCTACGCGACCGGAGCGGTCTTCGCGGTGGATGGTGGGCTGGATGCCCAGCAGATGGCCTTCCGGCCGGTCAGCGAGGCGGAACGGGGGAAAGTGTAACAGAATGGCCCGCAGATGACACAGACACAAGCCTGAAGCGCAAGCGAAGGGAAAGCTCTCCTTCGCTTGCGCTTCAGGCTTGTGAAAACCTGCCTGCCGACGGAATATCTGAAATCCCTGCAAACGCCGAAGAGAGCAGACGAAAATTTGCGCAGTATGCAAAGAAATCGAGGGGTTGCTATACAACGCGGCAAAGCCGCAACTGAGTCATCTGCGGGCCATTCTTCTCGACCCAAGTCAAAGTCATCTTCGGGCCAACCGTTCTACAGGAGCCCGCAGAGGCTGTCACATTCCCGGAGCAAGCATCGGTCTAACGNNCAGGAGCCTCGCCCTCCCATTTATACGTCTAATCGTCCTTCCATAGATGCGACAGCCTCAGCAGGTTCCTGGATCAGGCTTCACCGTTTCCCGCTGTCATTCTGCAATCGGTCCGGTAGCATATACTTCCACCTGCCACCCTTACACCTTCCACGAGACTCCACCCATGCTCTCCCGTCGTACGTTTCTGAAGTCTGCTGCTGCCACGGCCGCCCCGCTCGTCTGGACGCAGACCTCGTTCGCCGCGCCGTCCGAGAAACTCACCATCGGGTTCATCGGTGTCGGCACGCAGGGCCGCGGGCACCTGAATGCGTTCCTCGGCCGGGATGCCGTGGAGGTGGTCGCCGTCTGTGATGTCGTGAAGGAGCGGCTCGACTCGGCCGCCGAAATGGTGGGGAAGAGGTACGCTGCGCGAACGAAGTCTGGCAAATACCCTGGCGTTGTTTCCTACACCGACTTCCGTCAACTGCTCGATCACAAGGGACTCGATGCGGTGGTAATTGCCACCCCGGATCACTGGCACGCTATTCCCTGTCAGCTCGCAGCCAGGGCGGGCAAACACATTTACTGTGAGAAGCCGCTCACCCACGATGTGGCCGAAGGGCGAGCAATCACCGATGCGGTGAAGGCAGCGAAGATCGTCTTTCAGACCGGCAGCCAGCAGCGAAGCGAATTCGGCGGGCACTTCCGCAAGGCGGTCGAGTACATCTGGAACGGGCGGATCGGCAAACTCAAGACGATCCGCATCGGCGTCGGCGAGCCGGCCAGGCCCTGCGATCTGCCCACCCAGTCGGTGCCCACGGGCACCGACTGGGATCTGTGGCTCGGGCCAGCGCAGGAGCGGGGTTACAACGAAGAGTTGTGCCCCAAGGGGGTTCACAAACACTTCCCAACGTGGCGGAAGTACCAGGAGTTCGGTGGCGGGCAGATCGCCGACATGGGCGCGCACCATTTCGACATCGCCCAGTGGGCGCTCAAAATGGATGCGAGCGGGCCAGTGAAGGTGATTCCACCAGGTGATCCAAAAAAGCAGAGCGGGCTGCGATTCGTGTACGCTAACGGCGTCGAGATGATTCACAACCAATTCGAGAAGGGCAAGGACGGCAAGGAGGTGCGGGCCGATTGCGTGTTCGAGGGCACCGAAGGCATCATCCTCGTCAGCCGCAGCGGCATCAGCAGCCTGCCGGACACCATCTTGAAGGAACCCCTGGGTGAGAAGGCAGAGAGAGTCTACCCATCGAATAACCACCACACGAACTGGCTGGAGTGCATCAAGACCGGCAAGGACACCATCTGCACCGCCGAGACCGGCCAGCGGAGCGCAACGATCTGCCACCTCGGAAACATCGGCTACCGGCTGGGGCGGAAGCTAACCTGGGATCCGGCGAAGGAACGGTTCGTAGACGACACGGCAGCCGACAAGGAGTTGACCCACGAGCCGCGGTCGAAGTGGAAGCTGTGAGATTGGTCTGATACAGGAACCCGCAGAGGCTGTCTCATTCCAGGAGCAAACATCGGTCTAACGGGAGGGCGAGGCTCCTGCCGAGCGTGAAGGTGATGCTCGGCAGGAGCCTTGCCCTCCCGTTTATACGTCCAATCGTCTTCCCATAGATGCGACAGTCTCAACGAGTTCCTGTCTAAGGCAAGATAACCCGGCCTCCAGGGCGTCAGCCCATTCACTTTGTAGAGGAAGCCGAAACTCACTATCTCTCCTGGGTTCTTCACTGTGTTCTCTGTGTCTCTGTGGTTAATTTTCATTTGATCAAACCCATTAACCACAGAGACACAGAGAACAGACAGGATGAGGGGAGAGAGACAATTACCGTTTTCGGGCCAGGGTCAGTCCGTCGGCAAACGGGAGGAAGCTGAGGCTCACCCGCTCGTCGGCGTGGAGTTTGGCGTTCAGCTCCCGGATGGCAACGGTGTCCGGGTCGGTCGCGGCGGGGTCGATGACACGGCCGTCCCAGAGGGTGTTATCGACAGCCACTAGACCGCCGGGGCGGAGGAGTTGGAGGCACCGCTCGTAGTAGACCCCATAGTTCACTTTGTCGGCATCAATGAACGCGTAATCGAAGCTGCCAGCGCGGCCCTCCGCGAGGAGTTGGTCGAGGGTGTTGAGGGCGGGTGCGATGCGGAGGTCAATTCGGTCGGCGAGCCCGGCCTTTGCCCAGTATTTTCTGGCAACCGACGTATATTCCTCACTCACATCGCAACAGAGGACTGTCCCATCGGCTGGGAGCACCGATGCGACCCACAGGGCGGAGTAGCCGGTGAATGTGCCAACTTCGAGACACGTTTTCGCACTCATCAGTTGAATGAGAAGTGCAAGTAGTGGTCCCTGCTCGGGGGCGATCTGCATCCCCCCTTCGGGCAGCCGGGCCGTTTCGTCGCGGAGTTCTCGGAAGATGTCCGGTTCTCGCAGCCCCACTGAAAGTGCGTACTGATAGAGTGGCTCGGAAAGCGGAGTCGGGGGGATGGAACTCGACATCGGGGAGTTCTGCCTGCAGGAAATGGGTGATGGCAGATAGCCAGGGATCTTCGGACATGATTTAAAGTTGGAGTGAGAAATTTCAAGACAACCAGGGGTACCGATCGACTTCCTGATACAGGAACCCGCAGAGGCTGTCACATTCCAGGAGCAAACATCGGTCTAACGGGAGGGCGAGGCTCCTGCCGAGCGTGAGCTGGTGAAGCTCGGCAGGAGCCTNNCAACGGGTTCCTGTATGAGAGGCCGCAGCCGACCCAAATTGTGCCTGGACTCCGACCTGCAACCCGAGTGCCTGCGTCAATCAGAGCGCACCAGCACCGTCTCCGAGCCCGGCGGCTACTCTCATACAGGAACCCGTTGAG
>PLDW01000285.1 GCA_003136315.1 Gemmataceae bacterium
ATCCTTGCTGGTCAGCATCTCCAAAGCCTGGAGCTTGAACTCTCTGGTGTAGACCTTACGGGCCATTGGTGTTCTCCTTGAGGGGAGTTTACACCCTTAACTTGGACTCCACCAACCTTGGGGAGGGCCACCGCTGACCGTAGCGGTGGATGCGGCCGATCCGCTGTTCCAGGTCCATCGGATTCCACGGCAGGTCGAAGTTAAACAACACCCGTGCGTGTTGCAGTTTGATCCCCTCACGACCCGCCGCCGTGCAGATCATCACCTTCGGCCCATTCGCCTGCTTGAATCGCTTCTCGGCGGCAGTCTTGCTGCCGTGGTCGCCCCCCTTGAGGACGACGACGCCCTGGCCGGGATACGCCTTTTCGATTTCTTCACCCAGCATCTCGACGCTGCCCAGGTAGGTGGCGAAAACCACCACTCTCTCGCTCGCATCATGCCGCCAGAGGGTGCCGAGGGCGTGGATCAGCTTCTCGACCTTAGTTTCCACCTGCTTGGGGAATTTCTCCAGCAGTTGCCGGATACGAAGCCGCTCTTCGGGGAGGGCGAGTTCGACAGCGTTGATAGCGGCGTCCTCGGCGGAGATCGCAGCTCCCTCAAACAAATCCTCGTTGGCGGCCCGATCCAGTTCCTCTTCGGACATCCGCTTCAGCAGTCGCCGTTTCAGGTCGGTGAGTATTCGGTCGGCCTCGTATGAAGCCATGCGGTCATCACCCAGGCCGAACTCTCGGCGGATGAGTACCTTGGCTTCGGTGAAAGCGGCATCACGGGCGTCGATCTCCAGGTTACCATCGTGGAGCAAGCCCTCTTGCACAGCAAGGGCGATGAGCCGGCGGCGCAGCGTGCGGTGGACAGCAGCGAAACTGGAGGCTGCGATCTTCTGAAAGATCGTCATGACAAAGCCGAGCGCTCGGCCCTTATTCCCCTGCCGCTTTGCGAGGGCAAAGCCGTCCATGAGGTAGACCTGGAGGGCGTTGTAGAACTCCCGTTCTGCATCCGACATCACGAACGATTCGGTGTGAACCCAGCGGCGGGCGAATAAGGTCGAGCCGTCGGGGCGGCAGGCATCGGCCTTGGTACGGCGGAAGATCACGGTGTTCAGCCGGTGCCGATTCTTGACCATGTCATCGGGGCTTTTGGACAGCGAGCCGTCCAAAAGCTGGGCAAGCATCCAGAAGCGGAAGTGGTCCCCCTGATGCGGCGTTGCCGACAGGAGCAGGAGGTCACGGGAATGCCCCTTCAGGAGTTCGGCCAGACGGAAGTTCTCGGTTTTCTCGACCTTATTCCCCCGTTTGTACGCTGTCAGGTGGTGGGCCTCGTCGAACACGACCAAGTCCCAGGGCGGGGCTTGCTCGATCCGCTTCATTCGGGCACGAATCTTCAGCGTGTCGATGCTGGCAATCAGCCGATCATGCTTGGCGAAGGCGTTGGATTTGCGGTCGGTGACATCGCCTTCACTGCCAAAGACCTCGAAGTTCAGGTTGAAAACTTCGTTCAGTTCCCGGTGCCAGTTGTTGACGAGGCCCGCAGGGACCACCATCAACGCCCGGTTCAATTCTCCCCGGCTGGCAAGCTCCCGAAGGATGAGCGCTGTCTCGATTGTCTTGCCGAGTCCGACTTCATCGGCGATGAGGAACCGACGTGGTGACGCCGTCGCAATTCTGTGAGTCAAAACGACCTGGTGGGGCAGAAGGTCGATCTTGGCAGATGTGAGGGCT
Source organism: Gemmataceae bacterium (assembly GCA_003136315.1). Lineage (GTDB taxonomy): Bacteria > Planctomycetota > Planctomycetia > Gemmatales > Gemmataceae > Urbifossiella. The sequence goes on from PLDW01000285.1 coordinate 1,719, forward strand.
GCAGCGCTGTCCAGCAATGGCAATGTGTGCGCCTTGTACGAGAGCCACGCTCGCCTCGCCCGACGGTCACCAGCAGCGGTTTTGAGGACGATCTGTTCTGTGCGGCTGACCGAGCGATTCAGGGCCGTTACCGGCAACTGGCGCTCACCGGTAGCGAAGAAGATTCGGGCGAACCCGTTGATCGACCGCTCGATGACAACGCTTTCACCGAATTCAGGGTGTTGGACACGCTGACCGAGTTGCAGCGGATTTGCTTCCTCGTTTGTCATGAAATCCTCTGGAGGTACAGCCCGACGGCGGATTCTGGCTTCTTGCTGCCTCCCTGAATGTTCTGGCGGCCGGATTGCGCACCGTTGAACAGACACCGGCTCAAGGGGATTTGTTGCCCCCTGTATTCTGTACCACAATGCCAGTAGTGGATGTCGTCGCTGGCGTGATAATCGAGTCGCTTATGATCTACGATCCATAGGATAAGACTCGCCTCAGTTGACCCTTTGGCAACCTCTCGTTGATATTCAGTCATTGCCTTGTACATAACTTCGCACAGCCAGATTTCCGCCTCGTCCGGTGGCAGGGCGTCGATGGCCGTTTCCAGGCCGCCCACAACCAGGGCTTTCCCGTCGTTGACCAGCAGCGGCTCGTATTCGGCCTCCGGCCAGCCCGCCGTGTTCAGCACGAGGAACTGGCGCAGGCTGACCACCTGCCTGGGCGTGCAGACTGCGGCGAGGCTCGCCGCATCCCAGAGCAGGGAGATTCCCCGGCGCATCCAAATATCGTCCAACAGCGGTGGTCCCATCGGTTAAGCCCCTTCATCGACGAGGTCGAACAGGGTCCGTTCTTCCTGAACCTTCTTCTGGTTCTTCGCCACCCAGGATCGGTAAAGCTGTAAGGCGATCCTGGCTGCATTCTTGATTACGGGGCTCCCCCCGTGCCGGGTCATCCAGTCGAGGAGCGATTCGGTCGCCGGGTGTGGCTTGAAGCTCGGGTTGTCGAGGGTGTCCGAGAGTTTGATTCCGCTGCCATCGCAGCAAGCGCCGGTCATGAACATGACCTGATCGAAGTCCCGGCTCATGGCATCCCGCCGAACCCCCCGGAGGCTCTTAGCCCATTCCAGGGGGGAAATGGGATAGAAGACCTTCGCCTTCTCCTCGCACCAACCACGGTCGATAAACTCCTGGGGCGAGACACCAGTGCCACGCAGGTATTTCTGCATTTGGTCACGGGGTTCATTGGTTTTGTCAGCGAAGAGTCGGAAGAACTGACGGGTGTACGGTTCAGCCAGCACGGGCGGGGCTTCCGCCGTGGTGTCGGCCTGATCATCGAGAAGCTGGTTGATGGCGAGTAGCGCTTCCAACACGGTGAACTCCCGCCCCCGCTCGACGTACACCTTCCCGTAGTGCTTTGAGTAGTATTCCAGCGCTTTGCCACGGCGGATCACACGAAGGTCGGCCTCTTGTAACCCAGCGCTTTGGTGTTTGGTGAGGATGTCATGAAGCTGCCTCACGTCCTGCATGATCCGACGCCGTAGTCGAGCCCAACTCACCTCCTGCGTGTCCTCCTGCCGCTTGCGACAGACGTGAATGATGTCGAATTCGATCTGCTTGGAGCCGAACTCGCCTTCACCTTTGGTTTCGTCGCTGCGAATCGGGTAGGTCGCCTCCAGATAGAATCCTGCGTCAAACAGGCTTTCGAGCACAGCAACCCACGGCTCGTCCTCGCTGTGATGAAAAGTGAAGGCGAGAATGCCAGACCGTTTGAGAATGCGGGCCGCTTCTCGCCAACATTGCGTGAGCAATTTCTGGTAGAAGGCGTCGTGGTCGTTCGGGTTTCGAGCTTTATTGGTGACGGCCTCCAGAGCTTTCGGGGTCTGCTCAGGGCCGAACTGACCGGGATAGCGATCCTTCAGTGGTAACCGAAGCCAAGAATAGAAGAAGTCGGACAGTTCTGAGTAGTGAACCAGACCTCCGAATGGCGGGTCCGTCACAACCAAGTCGTAGGTAGAATTGGCAATACTACTCAGATCACTTGATGAGCAGCTTTCGATTATGCTATTTGGGCTGATACGATCTCCTGGAGACACTTTCAAGCTACTCGTTTTTAGCATCGAGACTTCAGGGCCGGCCTTGTTGCCGAGGTCTTCGAGTGAAAGAACTTCCCACGGGGTGATGGCCCATTCAAGCCCTTCGATGATTCCCTCCGTGCATGACAGCCAGTTCCCTCTGCCGATTGGACCAAAGACACTATTCTCAACCATCATTACTTTTGGGTGATAATTGTTGTTGCTCATCATAGGTACGAGTTTGTCATAATCTCTGTCCCAAAAACAGAACATATTTTGATTGCGAAGATATTGCTGAAATGCGCCGAGGATTGCTTCTTTTGCTGGCCAGTCGGCTGCTTTGTCGAAAACCAAACATTGCAACAATCGGGCATGGACTATGAGTTGACGGACGTTAAAAAGCATCCACCAGTCCGGGTAGCCATGTGCGGGGAGATCGTTCTGAACCGGGGTCATGTAGCCAAGAGGAATTGTCTCCTTTGGCCAGAACTTCGATAGATCGGTCTCCCGCAACCGTTCCCATTCCCGGTGAGCGGCATCGTATTCTGCGGGATTCGGGTAGTCGAAAAATCGTCCGTCGTAGGGATACCCTGCTTTTTTGCATTCCGGGCAAAAGCCTTGAACTGCGAATGCGGCGACCGGCCCTGATCTGCCCGTCTTCTTGACCGAGATGACGATTTCTTGGGAAAGGCCACACGTCTCCTCCCGACACTGAAATCGTGCCTGTTTGGGGATCGTGCCGCCTTTCTCGTCAGTGCGGAACTTCTCCTTCGTGTCCGGGCACTCGATCTCTTGCGTCAGCGGCCCCCGTACTTCGATCAGCTTCAGGTTTTTCATCCGCTCGGCGTTCCAACGAGCCGTGGATTCTGCACCGTCGGTCACGCTGCCGCCGAACGGTAATCCACCCGCCGCCCTGCCCGGCGCACCTTTTATCCAGTCCGGGTGGATCAGAAGTGTGAGTTCGACCTTCTTGTCTTTTCTGTCGGAGTTGCCCATCGCTGGCTTATGGGCGTGGCCGCAATATGGACAGTCGAAACTGCCGTCCAGCTTGCGAACCGTGTACGGCGGCTCGTCCGGCGAGCAGACGAACAACGATGCAGGGGCCATGCGAGCGTCCTGCGCCTCCACGTCGAACGTCTTCTCGCATTTGGCGCACGTCCGATCCCGCCACACACCTACGCTCAGACTCTTCACTGCCACAATGGGCGAAGACATGATCGGCGTGCGATGCCCGCACTCGGCGTTCTGGCAGGGGCCGTGCTTGCTCCAGAACGTGTAGATGACTTCCGGACCCTCGTACTCGTACTCAGGCCGCTGTTCTGGAGTGAGTCCGAGGGGATCGAACTCTGGCCCCATCACCCGTTTCGATGGCTTGTGAGTCCACTTGCCCTTATGCCCACGGGGGCAGTCGCAGGCGTAGAACGGCATGATCTGCGGTTTGACTTCGGCCTCGATCTGGTCGAGGAGTTTCTGCACGTCAGCGGGATCAACCTGAGCCAGTTCGTTCTTGACGACGAACCAGGCGACCGGGTTGAGGTCGTTGCCGTACATCTGCATTCCGAGCCGGGCACCTTCGACGACCGTTGTCCCTCCGCCCATGAAGATGTCGGCGACTTTCAGCGTGCGAAACGCCTCGTTTTTCTGGTGGTTGCCGTAGTAGGCATCCCACACCAACTTGGCCGCTTCGCCCTTGTCGTCCGGGGCTTTGGTGGCAGCAGCGATGAGCATCGACCGGAACACCGATGACCGTCGCCGTGCCCACCATTTCGACATCTGGTAGATCGGCTTGCCGGCGTTGCCCTCAATGGCGGCGACGTGGTTGATCGGTAGGATCGGAAAATCGACTTCCAGACAGGTCGGAGGTCGATTGGGATCATTGAAATCGACGCTTGGCAGGTGCCATTCCTTGCCAGCCTGTACCGCCGTCGCAACCGCTCGTGCGATCCGTTCCGGCTTCGTTTCACCCTTGCTACGAGCCACAGTCGTTCTCCATCATTTCGAGAGTTCCAGGAACGGCACAAACACTTCCAACAACGACAACCCACTATGCTGCAAGGTCGGGTAGCCAGCAGCGCTCTTCCACTTTCGGCGACCCAGGACGTACTGGTGTGGGCCGTGTGCCGAGGTCAGGGCCAGGTCGATGGGTGGAACCCAGGCGGCGTCCGTCCCGGTTGCCGGGGCCGACCGTCCACTCTTGAAGACCGTCTTCATGTAGGTCGCCTGCTCGCCCGCCAGGTCGTGAAACTCGCCGCAGGCGGCATATCCGTGGTCGCCAGTGATGATGAGCCTCCGCCCGGTCGCCAGTCGTTTGACGAATGACCAGAAATCGTCCGAAACCAAATGGGTGTGCGCTTCCTTTGCCAGTTTGCGAAGCCCCGCCCCTGGCCCTGACAGGTCGTGCATCCGTCCATCGGGCCAGTGGTGCCAGAAGACGACGGCCTCCTGGGAGCCGACCATGTCCTCACAGTCCTTCCAGGGGAGATCGCAGGAGGCGGTGAAGCCTCCTGTCAGTTTGTGAGCAGCGCCACCTTCGTTGTTCTCCAGGGAAGACCGCTGGCCGAAACCGAGGCTTTTGGCGAACGGTGTCGTCTCGCCAGGAAGTTCGCTACCCCGAACCTCCGAGCGGTGGAGCTTGTAACACCGTACCTTTGCCTGCTCCAGAAGCCACGGCGCTTCCCGCAGGGAAAGCCCGTCGAGAATGAGGACGGCCTTACCGCCAGTGGCGGATGTCCAGAACTCGACAATCCCCTTGCTCGCACCGGGCACAGCCCCCTCAAAGTGCGTCCACAAGTCCCAGGCTGAACCCGACAGAACATCATCGAGTTCCGCCAGGCCACGGTCCCTACGCACGATTTCACTCTCCGCTCCCACCTCGGCGACGTGGGCGAAGAACTCGTCCTGCAAATGGGCGGCGATACAGGCCCAAGCCTCGGCGGGGGGCTGGCTGGTGATGGCGTTCAGGAGGGGAGGCTTTACGGGCATGGTCAGGCGTCCTTCTCCGCTTCGAGGCCGTAGGTCACCCCGTCGGGTAGGCTTTTCAGCAGTTGTTGAAGTTGCGCTCCGGTGAGTTTGCCGATTCGGATTGTCACGTTGGTCAATGGGGTCGCCGGGCCGATCCCCCATGACTCGACCTGACCCAGCAGGTTCAGCCCGGAGGTCGGCTGGGCCGAGAGTACTTTCTTGCTAGTAACGGGGGGGGGAGTGCCGTCGAAGAGGTTGAAGAGGCTGTTGCCAGCCCCGGTGCCCAAAGACGCTCCACCGGTTGCGGCCCCCGCCGGACTCACGCCAACCACATTGACCGGTCCCACGATGCCGCTCCCGAAGAGCGAACCACCGCCGGGAACGGGGACGGTCGGTGGGTTCACGCCCCCGCAGATAGAGACAGCACCGGGCCGGTGGATTGTCGTTTCGTCGAGATGCTTGCCGCTGCCGATTTTGCCTTTCATCCGGCCCCAGGCATCGTCGATGGATTCGCCGGGCCGGGCTTGGAGCACATCCAGTCCTCGCAGGTTGATCGCAATCTGCCCTGCCGCACACATCTTGACGACCCGTTCCTTGATCTCGACCTCGCCGAGCCAGGGGATGCAGGGCTTCCCTCCAGCCCGTGGCTCCCGGAGGTCTTTGAGCAGTTTCCCAACCGACTCCGAGTTTTCAGCCAGCAGGAGGACATAGTCCTCAAACTCTTCGGGGATGAACACGTCCTGCTTGATGATCTTGTCCACCGCTTCAGGGATTTTGTCCCCTTGCGCCCCGTGGCTGCGTTCCTCGAATCGGCACTTGGCCGGCTCGGCGAAGTTCCACACGTCGAGAAGAGCGAAGCGGTCAAAACGAGTTTTCAACTTGGTGGTGAGTTCGGTCTGGAATTTCCGCTGCAAATCGGCGTAAGCCGTTTCCTCTTTTTTCCACTGCATGGCGAGGTAGACCGCCCTGGCTAAGACCAGCAGTTCCTTGTCATTGAAGATGCGATCAGTGCCTTTGACCGGCAGGAGGAACCGGATGGTGTTCCGCCCCTCTTGAAAATGTGTCTTGAGCCAGGTGCCCAGGGTGAATTCCAGGCGTTCCGGGTATTCGGGGATCACGACCATCGGGAGTTTGCCATCAGCGGGCCATGCCTTGGGCTGGTCCTTTTCCTCAAACTCGGACCACGGGTCGGTCTGCCACTTCTTGCGAAGGACGACGAGTCGGAACCCCTGGGACACATGCTCCGGGCCGCTGATGACCGAGCGGACTTCCTTGGCGAGATGGTCGATATCCTCGCCGTTCGGGAACAGCTTGTCGTTCTTGGCGTGGGCGAGCAGCTTCGTGCGTAGGTTCTCGTCGTGCTTGAAGACCAGTCGGGTGCCGACACGGTGTATGTTGAAACTGCTCTCTTCAATGGTCGCCAGTTCCGCCTCAAATTTGTTGTCGTCGATTGCCTTCGACCGGGTGGCGTCAATCTGGAGATCGACTGGTTCCGCCCCGGCAACCTTTTCGAGAGTGATCGACCGGAGCCAGAGGGCGCTCATGATCTCGTCCAGATGCGGCAGCGTTTTGGAGGCGTCCGGGACGGTTTCCCGGAGCAGTTCGAGGTTCTTCAGCGCCTTCCCTCGCAGCGCTTTGTGCAGTTCATTCGCCACTGAGTCGAGAAGCGAGGCCACGCCACTTTTCTCGTTCGTCAGCGAGAAGTCGGCGGCAGTGATAATGGGTTGATCCTCACCGGCCTGCTTGTACAGGTCCACGAGAATCTTGATGAGGTCACGGGTTTCCTGGGCATCGGCAGCGATGAGAACCTGATCGTCCAGTAGCTTGAGCAAATGGGGAGCGAACGGCCACGCTTCGATGAACTCGTCCTGACGACGCTCCTGTTCTGGCTGGGACACCTTGGCGAGACGGAAGTATTCACTGACGTGTGGGTGGACCACCCCATTGATCTTGGGGCCGGGCACCTGCAAACGGTTCTCGAAAATGCGGTGCAACAGGAGCCGCTGCCGGTCCCTCTTGGCGAGCGGTCCCTGGAAGTCCACCAGCACAGGGTTGACCCGGTGAACCTGTTGGTAGGCGTCGGAGTTGCCGTCCCTCACTGAAACGACCAGGGTGAGGAGTTCCGGGTTCTTCTGGGCAATCTCTGAGAGAATCTGAATGAAGTTAAAGGCCCAATTCCGGAACGGATACTGCTTGGTGTTAGTCAATCCCTCGAACCAAGTCTGAAACTCGTCGAGGATCACGAAGGTGGGCTGTTTCTTGAACATCTCGACCAAGATCAGATCGCTTGGCACGTCTGTCTTTTTCTCGCCGAGTCCCTGCCACTTGCCCTCGAAGTATTTCCCGTGCGGGTGATGCTGAAACAGGATGTCCCACAGAAACTTGTACCGGTGGAGATGCAGGCTTTCGGCGACCACACAGCAGTCAGTGCGGAGTTGGAGCGCCGCAATCTCCGGGCGACTCAACTGCGATGCCCAGTCAGCCAACCACTTGTTTCCGACTGTGGCATTGGTGGAGAGGTGATACAGGGCAGCGAGAAGGTGAGACTTACCCTGACCTCTGGCCCCCAGCAGGACGACAGGCCGGGAGTGGTTGGGGCCTGTGGCTTCGATTGTCTTGAGGAGGTCGAACGACGGGTAAGTGATCTTGAGGAATTCCGACGCCGATACATCCAGCGCCCCAGTCTTCGCCGTGTTGGTGAAGTCAACCGTCGTGCCCTTGAGGCGCTTGCCCCGGAACTCTTCTCGCAGTCTCAGATCGAGCATGTCGGCCTCTTGGGTCGTTTACCGTCCCGTCATCCAAGGGAGAAGGTCATATCTCAACGTCTTATGGTTGTCGCTTCAGGAGGTCACGCATCGAACGGGGTGTTTGATCCGGGGCGTTCCTGCTATACCTGCATAGGCTCAACTGGCTGCAAAATGGCGATCACCCGGTCGGCGAGTTTGCGGCCTTCGACAGCCAAGGCCGCTGTTCGAGCGTCTTGCCCCGTGACTCCCATTGGCTCAGGTCTTCGAGGGCGTACCCACACGCTTGGTGGTAGGCGTCGAACAGGCGGCGGATCACCGACGCCGCTGGCACTCGCATGTTCGTCGGGATCGTGAACCCTTCCTGCTATGCCGCCTTGTTCGGGATCACTTTGACGGCCTCAGTTCACCGGGCGGCGGGGTATCGCCGAACAAGCTTGGCGTCTGGTTTCGCCGCCGCTCTTCCTTCTTGTAGGCGAGGGTCGCTTCGAGGTAGACGAGGGGGGTCGGAATCCGCTTGGCGCAGGCGTTCAACGTGGCCTGGAAACTCGCTTCGGGGAAGCCGCCCGTTCGCACCGCCTCGACCGTCCCGAACGTGAGCAGAGTCTTGCCACCATGAGCCGCATCGAACGCCAGGTCGAAGAACGGCCCGTAGAAACCGACGTGCCTGGGGATCTCGTCCATCAGGCGTTCGAGCGGGTCATGCTCCGAGCGGTAGGCCGGTTCCGTGGCACCCTGATCGGCGTGCGTGGTAAGCCGGTGGGCGATCTCGTGCCAGCGGGTGAAAAAACGCCGGGCCAGTTTCCCGCCCCGGCAGTCGATCACCGCAACGAACCGATCCGGGGCGTCCTCGCCGACGTGCTTCCGCTTCACGAGCGCCCCGAAGGTCGGGTTCTCGGCGTCGTCGAACTTGCCCCGCATGGCGGCGAAGACGAACTCCTTCTTGCCCCTGGCATAGTCGTTAGTGATTCGGTCGAAGTCAGCGTCCGAGCGGACCTCCACGAAGACCATCTGAAGCCGTTGCGTCACAACGGCTTCGAGTTCGCCGATGGTCGTGACGCCGCCCGCATCGGCCACCCAGCGGTCGATGCGGGTGCGGCAGTGGCGCGGGATGGCGTCCACGGGGTTTGCTGCACCACCCAGGCCGAGTTCGGCGGCGAGGCCGGCCACTTCGGAGGCGTGTTCGAGTCGGCTCATTCCCCCTCCAGGAACTCTTTGACGCCCTCGTAGAACTTCCGCCAATCCACCGACTCCAGACCGTCCTTCTTCTTGGCGCAGCGGTGGGCGACGATCTGTTGGTGGGCCATTAGAGCAGTTCGGCCTCGTCGCCTCCGCGTTTTTCCGAGCTTGGCGCGACGCAGTCGCTCACTTTGGTATACTGGACGCGGCAAGTAAT
>PLDW01000277.1 GCA_003136315.1 Gemmataceae bacterium
GTGAATTTCACCGTCCCCGAGGAGGTCGGCGTTCCGGAGAGAGTGATCGTCCCGGTTCCGCTGCCGGAGATCGTCAGCCCGGTCGTGTTTGTGATTGATGAGACAGCCAGAGTGACCGGGGCATCGCCACCCGTGGAGGTGATGCTCTGACTGTAGGCAACCCCAACTTCGCCTCCCGGTAGCGTGGATGGGTTCAGAACAACCGGCGATTCGATGACGAAGGAATACATTGTGCCCGTCCCTGTCCCGATGGCATCGGTGGGCGTGACGGTGAAACTCACTGTGCCCGCCGAGGTCGGCGTGCCAGAGAGGCTGATCGTTCCTGTCCCGCTGCCGGAGATCGTCAACCCAGTCGTGTTGGTCACACTCGAGAGGGAAAGAGTGATTGTCCCGCTTCCTCCGGTCCCTGTGATGGTCTGGCTGTACGCGACTCCCACTTCCCCGGTGGGGAGAGTCGTTGGGTTGAGGACGACCGGCGCGTTGATGGTCATGTTGTAGGCGGTCCCGCCTTCCGGTCCGTTGGCATCCGAAGGAGTGACCAGGAAGGTCACGGTCCCCGAAGAGGTCGGCGTGCCCGTGAGGCTAATGGTTCCCGTCCCGCTGCCCGAGATTGTCAACCCCGTGGTGTTGGTCACATTGGACACGGTGAGCGTCACCGGTGCGACTCCCCCAATCGGGACGATCGTCTGGCTATACGCCAGCCCGACCTCACCTGCGGGGAGGCTCGACGGCGAAAGTGTGATCGCTTGAAGGTCGGTCAGGGTGACTTCAAATGCCGTGTAATCGATCTTGAAATCGCGGCCATCCGCAGCGAACGTGGTGCCATCCGGCAGGCCAGTGAATGTTCCGGTGATTCCACCTGTGGCACTCGTGATAATTGGATAGACAGTACCCTGCGATGATTGAATAACGCTAATGCTTAATGTTGCGTTCGACAGATCGATTGTAGCGTAATCGCCGATCACGAGCTGGTCAGCGAGGCCGGTATCAGTGAGGTCGACTTGGTATGTTCCACCCGAGAGCACTGAGTTGAGGGTATTCCCCGATGCCGTCGTGAGGATGCCACCGACTCCACTCCCGCCAGGATTGATCGTCCCGGTGCTGGAAGTCAGAATGTTTTGGATGATCCCCGTGCCCCCGAGAATGCCGCTGCCCTGGGTCGAAGCGGGCGAAGTCGAAAAATCGGCATCGACGAGCAACGACCCTCCCGCAGCGGTGAGCTGGCCAAGGTAGGACGAACTGGGCGCACCCAGGATCAGTGTGCCGCTTCCGTTGTAGGTCAGATACCCTAGGCCGGTGAGTGTGGCAGTCAGAAGTATCGATCCACTTCCATTGACGGTCAGACCTTGCGTCGCATGCAAAGAAAGGTTGACAGTCCCGATCCCTGTGAGTGTGGCCACCGTATCGCTGTAGCCATTGAGATTCAGCGTGGTATTGGCGCCAAGAGTGATGGACGCACCTCCATTCAACTGGTCGGAAGCACCCCAGTTGAGGTTGACGTCCGTGGACAGGCCGCTATCGAGGGTGATCGCGGAGGCAACCGCATTGACTCCTGGGGTTTTGTCCAGCTCAAGCGTACCGCTAATGATGGTCGTCGCGCCGGTATAGGTGTTGGCGGCGCTACCCGAGAGGATCGCGGTGTACAAATCGTCATCCGCAATGAGGCCACCGGTCCCTGAGATGGCACCTGCCAGCACTATCGTGCCACCATTACCCAGAATTAGATTTGCGTTTAATATTCCATTTCCATCGAGGAATATAGTGCCTCCCGTTCCGATCATGCTGGGCGACGAGACCACGAATGGGTTCATCACGGACCCGAGGATACTGAGCGTGCCGCCGTTGAAGTTGATTGTGCCTGTCCCAAGCACGGTGGTCGAGTTGTCCGACCGCACCATGCCAGCGTCGAGCACGGTTCCCCCCGTGTACGTGTTATCCCCCATGTTCAGCGATCCCGTAGCCGATCCTCCCACGATCAAGGAGCCGCTTCCACTGATCGTGCCCCCGATATCGAGGTATCCGGCGCCGATGTCAATCGTTGTGGCCGACGTGAGTGTCAAGTTGTTGTCGATAGATGCACCCTTGGAGTAGTTATCGGTGCATAGGATCCCGATCCCGTCGGTTGTGATCAATCCCAGAGAATCGCCACCAATGAAAAAGATGCTGCTACCTGATGCATTATTGATCGCAAGTACGATATTCGTCAGTCCGCTGATATCGTTGTTTGGCTTAAACGCGGCGACTGTTCCTGCAAAACCTGGTGTGCTCGTGTCGAATATAAGAGTGTCACTACTTTGCGGCACCTTGTCTTCGGCCCAGTTCGTGGCAACACTCCAGTTACTGCTCGTCGCACCTATCCAATGGAGCGATTGTGAACCAGATCCGAGATTTGTCAAAGTCACGGCGTCTGCGGTATAATTGATACGGAACGACTGGCTGCCGACAGTAATAGTCGAACCATTAGGAAGCGAGTTGAACGTTCCGCTCAACCCACCCATGGGGCAGGTAATGATCGTGTAGGACGTGGCGAACGTGGTGCCGATGAGATTGAGTGTCAGGGTCGCGCCGTTGAGGTTGAGAGTGGCGCCAGATGCCAGGGCGAGCTCGTCGCTCAGTCCATCAGAATCGAGACCGACCTTATATGTCGCACCATCGAGCGACGAAGTGTTAGCACCCACTGTGTCGATCGAGTTGGGAGTACCAGCCACGGATGGCGCGATGGTCCCGCTCGTGGCGGTAATCGACTCGACGGTGCCAGCGCCTCCCAGGGTGCCACCGGCCACGTCGACCGGCGACGCGGAAAGGATGGCGGCGACCTCGAGAATGCCGCCAGCGGCGGTCAAGGTCCCGGCGTAGTTTGAGCCTGCCGGTGCGGCGAGAGTGAAAGTCCCCGTCCCATCATAAGTCAAATACTCCGACCCTCCCGACATCGTACCGCTGAAGAGTTGATTACCCCCGCCGTTGACCGTCAGCCCAGCCGTTGTGGTCGAACTGCCGCTGAGGTTGCCAGTCCCGGTGAGGGCCGAAACGGTATCACTATAGCCATTCAGGTTGAATGTGCTGTTTAGGCCAAGATAGACCGAAGCATTGCCGTTAATCTGATCACTGGCGCCCAGGATCAGCGTGGCGTCTGGACCGGTCACGGTTACCGGCGAGGCCAGCGCGGTCACCCCGTCAGTCTTCTCGAGAGTGATGGGCCCGGAGGCAATCACGGTCCCGCCAGTGAATGTGTTCGGTGTGCTTCCGGTCAGATAAGTGTTGCCAGCTGCGTCGATTTGGTTCAACCCCCCCGGTCCGGACAGGGCCCCACCCAGGGTGAGGCCGCCTGAGTCAAGCGAGAGGGTCGAGTTGAGGATGCCATCACCGTCGAGAATACACCCGGTGCCCCCACTGATCGTGCTCGGCGCCTCCACGACAAATGGGTTCGCCAACGAGAACGCAAAGAAGCTACCGAGTGTTCCGCCGTTGAGGGTGAGCGTCCCCGTCCCGAGCGAGGTGCTGCTGCTGTAGGGCACCAACGTGCCGGATGTCAACACGGTGCCGCCCGTGTAGCTGTTGGCACCGGAGAGCGTCAGCGTCCCCGTGGGAGGCCCCGCCACCGTCAGGGAGAACCCACCGCTGATGATCCCATTCAGAAACAGTGAGCCGAGCCCGACGTTGATGGTCGTGTCGGCTTCTAGCGTGATATTGTTGTTGATCGTGTCGGTTTTCCCCGTCGCCGTGCTGGTGATGCCGACTCCGGCGGTGTTGACGAGCCCGAACGCATTGCCACCGATGGTGAAGTCACCGTCTGACGACGCATCGTTCATCCCAATCGTCAGGTTGGTCAGCCCCGTCAGGTCGTTCGTCGGAGCGAACCCGTTGGAAGTGGCCGAGAACCCGGGGATGGTGGTATCGAAGACGAGTTGGTCACCGCTGACAGGGGCCTGGTCCTCCAGCCAGTTGGAAGCGACACTCCACAAGTTGCCATTCCCGGCGGAACTGCCAAGCCAGTGAAGAGTCGTGGGCGTGACTCGGTCTTCCAGCATCGTGGCGTGGAGGTGCGTTGTCGGCCTGGCAACCCGCGCCTGGCGGCGAGCAGTTCGGCTGCGCGGGATCATGGACTTCAGGCAGGAGATCACCCAGTTTGCAGACTTGGTTTTCTTGGTCGCAAGATGAATCGTCATGGGCAACCATTGGGGGAAGATAACGGGGTGAAAAATGCCTTTGGCGGATGATGGGCTGGTGGGAAGGACACCTCCCTCCGTGTGTCAGCCCAGTGCAGACTATCGTCCTGTTCGCGGGGTGCGCCGGGGTGTCGCGATCAACGCAAAATCCGGCAGTGTTGGTTCTTGCGATCAATCCTGTAGAGGTACTTTGGGAGATTCTAACGCAGAGATTCCTCGGGTGCAACCACCTCTTTTCGAGATCGGTTTATGATGTGACTACAGGGTCGGCGGGTTCACGTTCACCAGCGCCAGCACGTCGGGCAGTTTCGATTTCTTCACTCTCGCCAGGGTCCGGGCGGCGCTCAGTGTCTGTCCCATAAGTGGTGACTCAAGCAGCGGAGCGGTATTTAAACACCGGGTCAGCTGATTTCGGTTTAAGGCGATTCAACATCATGTGTATCATTGCCAACCAGATGAACGCTTCCGAGGACTGTACGCTCTTCTCTCGATCCTTGGACAGTCGGCGGCACTTGCCCAGCCAGGCGAACGTCCGCTCGACCGTCCACCGGATCGGGAGTAGCACCCACCCCTCCGCCTCCTTCGGCCGGCGAACGATCTCAAGTTCCCAGTCGGCGTTCTCGGCCACCCATGCGTACAGAGCGTTGTTGTGGTACTTGTTGTCCGCGAACATCCGCCCGACCTTGCTCATTGGTTGGCCGTCCAGCCGCGCGAACAGTTCGGCCGCGGCCGCGTCGTCATCCACGTCGGCCCCTGTGACCAGGATGGCCAGCAGCAATCCCAGGCTGTCAACCACGATGTGCCGCTTCCGCCCGTCCACGTTCTTGGCGTTGTCCCGGCCCCGCTGCTCGCCCCCAGAAGTCGTATCGACCGATTGACTATCGACGCTCGCCGTCGTCCGCGGGGAGTACGGCTTCTCAGCCGTGCGGACCTTACGCCGCAGGTGGTCGTGGATGTACTCCAGGGTGCCGTTGAGCCGCCACTAGTCGAAATACCGCC
>PLDW01000365.1 GCA_003136315.1 Gemmataceae bacterium
GAGCTGTCCACCGCGATGCCGTAGCCAAAATCGGTGGCATTACCCCCCAGGTAGGTGCTGTAGACCAGGGCGGTGCCGGTGGCGTTCAGCTTGGTCACGAACGCATTTTGGGTGCCGCCGAGGGTGGTCTTGAAGGCGCCGGTGGTGGTGGGGAAGTTCGTGGATTCGGTATCGCCAGTGATGTAGCCGTCGCCCGAACTGTCCACCGCGATGCCGTGGCCAGAATCGGAGCTACTTCCCCCCAGGTAGGTGCCGTAACTCAGGACCGGGTCGATGACCAGCGGCAGGGCCGTGTTGTAGGCCCCCACCTGGAAACCGACTTGATTCTGCCCCAGTAGAACGAACTGGCCCGCGACCGCTTGCTGGTTGCCGTTGACGGTCTGGTAGAGAATCGGTGCGTGTTCCACCACCTTGCCGCCGGCCGTGCTCAGCACCAGGTTCCCCTGGGAATCGAGGTTGATACCGTTGGCCCCCTGCACAGCAAACCGGATCGTGCCCGGGTTGGCCCCCGGCGCAACATCGAAATCGTACTCCAACTGCTGCTGGTTGCCGTAATAGACCAGGTTGATGCCCGGGTAGACATTCTGGTAAGCGACCTTGCCGTAATTGGTGACGTTGGTTTGCCACTGGCTGGGACTATTGCCGATAAAATAGTTGCTGGTACCCGCGAGTTGGTCTTGCCCCGCGACGGCCGCCTGCGGGTTGGAGCCGACCAGGTTTATCGCCAGGGCCACGCCTGAGGTAGTCGTCGATGGAGAGGTGTTCGGCGTTCCTGGGTCGCTTGAAGCAGAGGGCTGGGCCAGGCTGAGCACCGAACTGGTGGTAGTGAGAAACAGTGTGTAGCCGCTGCCTTGTGAGAGGTACTGGACCTGAGAGGCCGTCTGGCCCTTGTTGGACTCGAAGCTCAGTGGTAACTGCCCGTACGCGGCGGCGACTTGCTGGTCGGCCGGAGTAAGCCCGGTCGTTGGCGTGGTGCGGTCTTCAAGCTCCTCGATCCGTCGCCCCAAGTCGCGGGACTGGCGGATCGGTTGGGTTGTCTGGTTGCGGACATTCTTGGTCATCATCAGGCGGCGGATCAGGCTGTTGATGGGCATGGACGATCTCGGGATGAGTGCGAGGATACCAGGATAAATCGATCACAGATGAGCAGAACGTAAACCCACCGATGGCCGTAAGCGAAAGCATAAGCACGCATGATAGCAATGCGCAAATGATAACAAGGCTCTGACATCGACCGTTTTCATCACACCCAGCGTGTCTCAAGTTGTTGCAGCCCGGGTCGGCGAAGAGAGAGTTGGAAACGATAACCGATCAAGGAGTTCTTGACAAGATGTAGCAGATGAAAAAATTGAGCAAGTTGCAATGAGGATAAAGGTTATGCCGATGGGTACGTGTAGGTTCGGCGATCCCGCTCTCCCCTGGCCTGTCCTTCCCCAGATTATCAATGTTGGGGTGAAAGGGGATGGACATGCGCGACCTCCAGGATAAACCCGGTCTCGACGGGACCACGCCAGTTGCGTGTGGAAGTGGCCCAGTTGCGTGGCGAAGTCGTACTTTTGCGGGTGGAGAACCTCGAACTGCGCCAGCAGGTCGCCTACTTCAGAGCCATGCACACGGCCGCGACTGAACGCCTCGAAGCCGTGCGCCAGGACTTGGATCAGGTTCGCGGTGAGAATCGGCAGTTGAAGGCCGACTTCTTTGGCCGTCGTTCGGAAATCACTTCGGCTGTGAATCGCTCCAACGATTTGGAAGACCCTCAGGCGGAACGTGCGGCCCGCTCACATGGTCAGCAACCGCATCGGCCCGGACCCAAGCGACGGGATTACTCCCACTTGCCGGTCCGCGAGGAGTGGGTGGAACTCCCGCGGGAGCAACTCCACTGCCCGTGCTGTGACCAGCAGTTGGTTGCTTGCGGTAGCCAGGATTCTGAGCAGATCGAAGTCCACACCGAAGTTTATCGGCGAGTGATTCACCGGCGTCGCTACCGACGCTCCTGCGGTTGCTCGGGACCGCTGAGCGGGTGGTGTGACCTCGATCCAGGGCCCGGGTGGTCGATCCGCGGGTTTGAAGTGACATCCGATGACCGGGTTCTCAGGGACACGAATTGGTTCTTAGCCGATGGAGAACGGGAACGCCTGTAGCGTCAGACAGCGCCGTTGGGCAGTGTGCGGGCTGAGGTTGCCTGCCGGAGGGGAGGGCTTGATCGGATGGGCGGGGAGGGCAGGGTGAGACACAAACCGGTCCCAGGTGTCACTGTTATGTAACGACAACTGTAAAGTCAAAATAGTATTGCGTTGACCGGCTGAGAGATCCGAGCCAATTCACGATTGGCCTATTGACACGAGTTGGTGGTGCGGTAGGATTTGGAAATGGTTAGTATGACTCCAGTGAATCAGCCCCTGATTCCGTTCACCGTTCGTGTCGTACTCGGTGGCCTGCTGATCGCCACTGCTGCGGCCATTGGGTCGTCGCCCGTTCCTGTTGCTCACGGGGGACGGCCAGCGCCGGAGATGCCCTAGGTCGGGCGACCGCAACAAGAGTGCATAAATGATCGTGTAGTAAGACGATCAATATATTATTAATCTAATATTATTATGATTACCGTCTGGGTTCGATCCGCGTGTGGAATTGTTCTCACCGTCGCACTGTTGGCTGGCACGAGCAAAATGGCAGCGGCTCAAACCGACTTCGCGACCGTGCAGGGCGAGGTGGCCGCAGGGCAGGCCTGCCATATGGCACAGGCAGAGTATGTGCAATTCGACAGGGTCGGGGAACAGTACGACGAGCTGAACAACCATGCCCTCGTCTCCAGGGTCCGGTCGAGGATGCGGCGGACCGGCCAGTGGTACCTGGCCGAAGATAGCGTCGATGTGACCCCACCGCCCGACCTCAAGGGCTTGATGCCACGACGGAAGTCTGGGGTGGTCGCCCTCAACTCCCGGTACGGGTTCGCGCTTTCGCGACCAGGAGGGCCGACGGAATGGCGTTTGAATGACGTGCATCTCGCGGACTCGGTGGATCCGTCACCTGCCAACCTGAAGGCCGAGTTCCTGGCGCAAGGTACACTCTTCACTCGGCCATACGCGATATCATCGACTCTCACGGACCTGTTCAACGCTCCTTCGTTCCGCCTGCTCGGGTGCGCTCCGTCACCCCGCAACCCCGCCCTCGTCCGAGTCCAATTTGAAAATAACCCACCCCCGGTCGGTAAAAGACCGCCGTCTCAATTGAGCGGGTGGTGTGACCTCGATCCAGGCGCCGGGTGGTCGATCCGCGGGTTTGAGGTGACATCCGATGACCGGGTTCTCAGGGACACGACCAGCACCGATGTGACATCCTCGGTTGATAGGGACGGCCTTGTCCGGATCGACGAGGAACGGCACGAAATCAAGATAGTGAAGGGGGAGACCTTGCTGGCGCATCGGACACAGCTCACCACGTATAAGATCTGGGTGGACCGTGACGTCCCAGAACGAGAATTCTCGCTAACTGCCTATGGTCTGCCAGAACCTCCCGGGATTAGCTTCGTTCGGCCGACACCGATGTACGTCTGGCTCCTGGTCGGAGCCGGGGGCTTCTCGATCCTGGCGCTGGTGTTTCGGTGGCTCACTCACCGCAAGCCAGTCCCCTCGACCCTTTGAGGACGGGTATCATGTTGCGCTATGCGTTCCGGGCGTCCTTGTTCGCTGCCCTACTCCTGGTGGGTTTGGCCGGGTGGGCGGCCTCGCGGGGGCACCCGCTTGACGGAGCCGAATTCACCCAACCGGGAGAGGACAACTCCACCCTGCCAGCCGAGGGGCTATGTGTCGAATGCCCCGACCAAGACCTTGGCGAGTTGCCTGTCGGCACTCACTTCGTGGACTTCGTGGTCAGCAACCCCTCGGCAGTCGAAGGCCACCTCCTCGGGGCAACCGGGTCATGCGGCTGGACCTGTTGCTTCAAGCCTGTCGATGATGTGCCGGTCGTCACGATCGGGGCTGGGAAGACTTACACCATGCGCTGTACAGTCTTGATCTTCAAGCCTGGTCCCTTCGATGGGACGCTGACCGTGTTCGTGGATCGTGGTGGTGCTCGCCCGATCCCGCTCACCGTTCGGGGGGTCGGCACCGTTTCCCCCAAGGGGTCCAGCCATGCAACCGACACCCGAGCGGCGACGATCCCGTAGCCGCGCATTCACGCTGATCGAGTTGTTGGTCGTCATCGCCATCATCACGATCCTGATCGGTCTGCTCCTCTCGGCTGTGCAGAATGTGCGCAACGCCGCAGCGCGGGTCGATTGCCAGAACCGCATCAAACAACTGGCGCTCGCGCTCCACAATTACCACGACTCCCAGCAAGCCTTCCCGCCCGGTCACCGCTCGCCCACCTACCCGGACCACCTGCCGTACTCGGGGTGGTCCCTCTCGGTGCTGCCGTGCATCGAACAACCCGCCCTCGCCGCGCAAGCCGAGGCTGCGTACCTGGCCAACCCCAATCCATTCAAGCCGCAGCACGCCGGTTTGAGCACCGTCGTGCCGGCGTTCATTTGTCCCACCGACCCGCGCATCTTCACAGCCCAAATCTCACAGCGCACCCACAATCTGGTCGCCTTCACCAGCTACCTTGGCGTCGCCGGTCTGGACGCCGTGGCCACTCGCGGTGGCGTGCTGTATCAGGACTCCGGAACGCGCTTCGCCGACGTGACCGATGGCACCAGCAACACACTCCTGCTCGGTGAACGTCCCCCAAGCGCGGACTTCCAGTTCGGCTGGTGGTACGCAGGGGTGGGCCAAAAACTGACGGGTTCGGCGGACATCGTACTGGGGGCACGCGAACCGAATGTCCTACCCATTGTTTCCGGCTCGACGTGTGGTCCCGGCCGCTATCCGTTTGGCCCGGCGAGTGGCTTTAACGATCCTTGTGGCATGTTTCATTTCTGGTCGCCGCACCCAGGTGGCGCGAACTTCGCGCTTGTTGATGGCAGCGTCCGGTTCCTCGCCTACTCCGCCAATCCCCTCATGCCCGCACTCGCCAGCCGGGCTGGCGGAGAAACCGTTTCCGTCCTGGATTGATCCGTTCCTCACATGGCTTCATCTCTTCGGAAATCCATCCAGGCGCGAGTCGCTCATTACCTGGCGGTGATCGTTGAATCGTCCGTTGGGCTGGTTGGCACCTGGTCAAAGTTTGTGTTTATGTGCAGGCGGGCCGCCACGGAGGGCGGCCCCTACATCGGGATATGTAGGGGCCGCCCTCCGTGGCGGCCCGGCTTTGCGAATCAATCCCGTTCAACAGGATCGGCAAGGCAAGGCCCATTCTACGATCACAGTCGATCACCTCTTGATCCCCCAGAAGTAGGTGTCACAGGGTGTTGGGTTGAACAGGTATTCGCACTCCGTAAAGAGTGTTTCGGGTAGCACGCCGCGCACATCGTCCGGCGAGAGGTTCCGGTAATAGTCCGGCCCCGTCCCCCAATCCGCNNGCGACCCAGTGCTCGGAGTGTTCGAGCATCTCTCCCGATACCACCGTGTCGAACACCTCGACGAACGGGAGGGTGTGGACCGGGTGGACAAGATGGACATTCCGGCCGGGGTGAATATCCACGCCGAGGTACGCCCCACCGATGAATAGATCCTGGATCGTTCCATTCACATCGAGCGATCCGCAATCGATCACTCTCGCCCCGTAGAACTGGCCCGGGAAGCGACCCCGGAGCCGCTCGAAGAATTGACGCTGTTCTGGGTGCGCCATCATTGCTCCTTGGTGAGTTCTTTCGATTATGTGATTGGGGCGGGTCCATCTGAGCCATCTCTCGCAACCACGGTCCGACCCAGCACCCCGTCCCGGACCTGCTTTGCTGTCAACCCAACACGCCACGCGGTGGACACCTGCCGACAAGCACCACAGCCTCGCCCGCAGCCAACCAGTCCTGGAGTCGCTCCGCACGTGGGTGCAATCTCTCCAGTGCGCCCAAATCGGAAGGACAAGCCTGTGATTCCCGAGTGAAGGTGAATCCGTTGGCTATTTTTATCTCGAAGAGGTTAAATAACAAAGCCTAGAGTCGCGATTCGTACACACTTGGTATCCGGGTCACACCAGCGATTGTACCGCGCAGCGGTTCGACAGGGCGAGTGCTTGTGGGCAAAAGACCCTATCGAATCCGACGAACGCGGCGTGTGGAACGAGATCGGCCTGTCGAACCGCCTCGCAGTACAGCGACGAAGACACAATCGCGGTTTACACAGCGCGGCAGAGCCGCAACCAGAACTGCTGGCGAGGCGTCAGTGCCTTTTGTCTTCTCTCTGTGTCTCTGTGAGTGGGATTGGCTTGTAAATCATAATTTAACCACAGAGACACAGAGGACACAGAGAAAAACCGAAAACCGAGAGTGCCAAATCTCTTCTCTCGGATTTTGACTTCTCTCTGTGTCCTCTGTGTCCTCTGTGTCTCTGTGGTTAATCTTGTCTTTAAAGCCTGAAATCAACTACATATTTATCGTTCGCACGTAGTAATCAGATAAATGTTTCCCCGCCGAGCGTGAAGCCTCGAAATTGGCGAAGCGTGCCAAGAAATCGAGGGGTTGCTATCCAGAGTGCGAGAAACGCGACTCTGGGCACTGCGGAAGGACAGTGCAACGCTCAGCTTTGCGGGTGGGGTTGGGGATCGCCCTCGATCAGGCGGTAGATTCTCCCTGCGGGGAGTCCGGTCCACTCCTGCGTCCGTCCGTCCTGCCCGGGCCAGCGAACGACCACCCGGTCAACTGTTGCGGCTATCCCGAGCCCGAACGTGAGGGTGAGTTCACTCTGGCTCAGATAGCCCCGGGCTGCCGTTACATACCGTTGCTGCACCAGACTCCCAGTGGTGACGGTCACCTCCGCCCCGATCGCATCGCGGTTGGTTCTGGGGCCTGTCCCGGTCAGGATCAGTCGGACACCCCTGTTCGCAGTCGGTGTGTCGTTGCGGAACAGTCTGGCCCGGCCGTTGTTCTCCATCAGCACCAGATCCAGATCCCCGTCCCCGTCGTAGTCGAGAAACGCGCATCCCCGTCCGACAATCGGCGGCAAGAGGTCGCCATGACCGTCTTTCTCTCGCACGAGTGCAAAAAGGGCATCCCCCCGAGCGGTGTTCCAGAAGAGTTGGCCCGACTGGGCATACGATTGGCCCGGCTGGGCCGTTGCGATGTCCGGTTCCAGGTGGCCATTGCAGGTGAACAGGTCGAGTCGGCCGTCCCGATCGCAGTCGAAGAAGGTCGCCCCAAACTTCATCGGAAACCGACTCGCCCCGGCAAGCCCAACTCGCGGGGCAGCGTCGAAGAATCGTGGTGGGGCGGTCCCGGTGCGCTGGAAAAGCGAGTTCGCCTCGCCGGAAAAGTTTGCCACAATCACAGAGAACGTGTCGGGTTGGATCTCGCCCGTGTCGATACCCATTCCCCCGCGTGGACGGCCATCTGCATAGGCCAATCCGGCGGACATTCCAGTCTCCTCGAACCGCCGACCCCCTTTCGGCCCCGGGCGGTTGAGGAAAAAGAAATTTCGGACCGTGTCGTTCGCGACCACCACGTCAGGCCATCCGTCTCCATCCACGTCGCAGACCGAGACACCGAGCGCCTTGCCGACCGCCTGCGGGGGGCGGCGTGAGCCATCCGCTTCGGCCACCTGCACTCCCGCTGAGGACGACACATCCTCAAACCGGGTGCCTTCAACGTTCCGCCACAGTTCGCAGTGAGTGCCAGGAAACTGCTGAGGCGGAACGTAGGCGCGTTCCCCACCCGGGAGCATCGCTTTCACACCCTGATCGAAGGCTGGCGACCACGTCACGTAGTAGCAAACGAACAGATCGAGCCTCCCATCCCCGTCGTAGTCGAGAAATGCAGCGGATGAGGGAAACGGGATAGGTTGGTCATACCGAAGGAACGACTGGAAATCGACGGTTGGTAGCCCCGGCTGCGCTCCGAATCCGGCCACAGTGGTGACGTCCTCAAACTTTTGCCCACCGACATTTCGATACAGCCGATTACCTCCGACAGCCGTCACGAACAGGTCCGGCCAGCCATCGTTGTCGAAATCCCCGACAGCCACTCCCATTCCGTAGAGTTCATCTGCAAGTCCGGCGGCAGCGGTCACATCCTCGAATGTCCCATCGCCGCGGTTGTGATAAAGAGCCTGGGTCGGGCGTCCATGATCTGGGGTGCCCTGGCCGGGCCACGGTCGGCTATTGACGAAAAACAGGTCGGGACGTCCGTCCCCATCAAAATCCAGGACGGCAACCCCGGACCCCATTGTTTCGGGGAGGAGCTTGTATCCAGTGCGGCCACTGTAGTGGCGGAACTCGATCCCGGCGGCATGCGTCACGTCGGTGAAACGGATCGGCGGAATCGGGTCCGCTTGGATCTGCCGGAGGTCATCCTTGCCGGCGGGGCGGACGAGGAGGTAGACAGCCGCACCCACAGCGCAGGCGACCAAGAGGAGGACAATAATGAGGCGTGGACGCCGAAGGTGTGCCATACGGGCGTGTTGGGGTGACGGCGTTGTGAGTGGGACGAGAGCCTCATGTCAAGTCGGGGTGGCATCCGATTTCGGACACGCTCGCCTTATCCTGACGGCCGTTGTCGCAGCTCCGCGAGTCGGTAACCACGTAGTGCAGCATCCCGGCGCTCAGGATCGTCCACCACCTGGACAAAACACGCCCGCGCGTCGTCCCACCGTTCCAGATGGAGATAACAGAGTCCCAGATTAAGGATCGCTGCCGCGCTAATAATCTCTGGGGCGAACCCGCCGGCTTGGTCGTACACACCGGTCCGACCCATCTGGACCAGACGCTCCAACAGGGTGGCTGCGGCCGAGTAGTCCCCCGCCGCGAACCGCTCTCCTGCGACAGCCCAAATCACTGGTGGAGTGCCGGGGAACCAGCGGGAGGCGAGATCTCGGACTTCCGCCCGGGTGATTGTGCTGCGGAGATGCTCCGGGGAGACAGCCAAAAGGTACTCGATCAGCGATCCTACCCAGGGGGAGGGTGTGGCCGGGTTCCTGGCGAGTCCCCGGACTTGCTCGGTTGCCTCACCTAACACCTCGTGCCCTCGCGGGTCGTTCAGCCAGAGCAGATTCCGACCGAGTTCGATCAAGAATCCCAGTTGCCCCGGCCGGTCACGCAGCTCAGCCTCCAGTAACCGAACCACCCATCGCATCTTGTCCGGGGTTGGTGTTGAGAGGTAGGCATGGCGGCGGATCACTACAGGAGTTGTTCCAATCCGCTGGCCGCGTGCGGCGGCAATCTCTTCCAGCGGTGGAGCAAACGTCGGGTGCAATCGGCCCCGATACCGAACAGCCGGATCCCGCCGGAAGAGCCGCAGTTGCCGTCCGTCCTTCCCTTTCCCCAGGTCGTCCGGCCGGTGGAGCTGCCGCACCTTGACCCGCCAGGCGAACATGGCAGTGTCAGTGGTCGCTGCTGCGACCGCCGGGAGTCCACCCGCCTCCACCTCCTCGTCGGGGTTCAGCCACAGAATCCAGTCCCCCGTGGCGGCGGCCACGGCTTCATTGCAAGCCGCCGCGAAGTCATCATCCCAGGTAATCGGAACGACCCGGGCTCCGAGTTCCGCTGCCACCACCGTCGTCCGGTCTGTTGAACCGGTATCGGCCACAATCACTTCGCTGGCACACCCGGTGATGGATTGGATGGCCCGGCCGAGCGACTGATCGTGGTTGCGGGTCACAAAGCACGCGGTCACGGTCATCGGTTTCCACCCATTGGACTTGCGGGTCGGGATCGTGAGGTGGACTGGCCAAAATGGCGTTGTTGCAGTACGAGAACCCGAAGAGATCGACCGGCCGGGTCGCGCCCATTCCCCCTAAGCGATCCCAGAATCAGTATCGTATGGGGAGGCAGAATCGGGTAGGAGGGGAGCACCACCCCATCCTTCCACCATTTCGGACAAACCCCGCACTTGCGGTGGTTCCGGTCATGCGTGCAATGTCGCGGACCGTCGGCTCGATCATCCCAGTGGCTCATCCGTCATTTTCGGAGGCGGTCACTCATGCCGCGTTTTCTCGTGATCTCGATAGGTGCGACCCTTCTCGCAACGCTCACTTCCGCCCAGCCGCCCGAAAAACCCGTGACCCCACTCAGGCGGGCTCACGCGCACAACGACTACGAGCACAAACGGCCTCTTCACGATGCACTCGACCAGGGGTTCTGTAGCGTCGAGGCCGATATCTACCTCTCCGAAAAAGGGCTGCTTGTCGCCCATTTTCCGTGGGATGTCAAACCGGATCGGACGCTGGAGAAATTGTACCTGGACCCACTCCGCGACCGGGCGAAAGCCAACGGGGCTCGGATCCACAAGGATGACCCCGCCTTCTACCTGCTCATTGACGTGAAGACCGACGCGAAGAAGACATACGCTGCGCTGGCGAAGGTGCTAGAGGGATATGCCGATATCCTCTCCGTGACACGAGACGGGACATTCGTACCGAATGCAGTGACCGTGGTGGTAAGCGGGAATTGCGACCGTGAAGCGATCACGAACCAATCTGTCCGCTACGCGGCCATCGATGGCCATCCCGCGGACCTCGACTCCGACGCCCCGACGGTTCTGATTCCGTGGGTGAGTGCCTCCTGGTCGTCGCAATTTCAATGGGACGGAACCGGCGCGATGCCAAACGCAGAGCGAGTGAAGTTGAGGGAATACGTGGCAAAAGCCCACAAACGGGGCAGGCTGGTCCGCTTTTGGGGAGCCCCGGACAAGCTCGAGGTCTGGCAGGAACAACTGGCTTCGGGCGTCGACCTGATCAACACCGACAAACTGGCCGAGCTGCGCGCATTTCTCGTCAGGGCCGAGAAGGGGACGACAAAGCCGTAACGACCCTCTCGATCCGATCAGTTGTGCCGGGGATGTCGGGACTATCTGTTTCTCCACACCAGTCAGTACCGTAGGATCACTTCTGCCAGACTCATCGGCGTGCCCGAACCGCAGCAGCCAAGCAACTCCGGTGAGGAGAAGGATCTGCGGATGTGTCTGGTCTCCGAGTGAAACGAGCCCGTTCGACCGATGAGGCTGCCTGTGGTCGCGCTTGTCTACAGTCCGCGCTACGACATCCGTTTCTTTGGCGTCGAGCGGTTTCACCCCTTCGATTCGCGGAAGTACGGTCGGGCGTGGAAGGAACTCCGGCAGCAGTTCGGAGCACGTCTGTGGAACCATCACGTACCCGTTGATCGACCGTCCACTGACAACGATTTACTCCAGGTCCATAGCCCAGAGTATCTGGCGACGATTCGACGGCCCAGGGGGTTGGCCGCCGCCCTGGAACTTCCGTTTTTGCGACATGCCCCGGGTTGGTTGCTCGCCTGGAGAATGGTACGGCCGATGCGCTGGGCCACCCGCGGCACTGTCCTCGCTGCGAAGGCCGCGCTCCAGCACGGAGTGGCAGTGAACCTGTCCGGAGGCTACCACCATGCGAAACCGGATCGCGGTGAGGGGTTCTGCCTGTTCTCGGATATTGCCCTGGCGATTCGGTCCCTGCGCGCTGAGGGACTGCTCCGCAGTCCACAGCGCGTGGCGTATATCGATCTCGACGCGCATCAGGGCAACGGAGTCTGTCATGAGTTCCTGCACGACAAAGAGGTGTTCATTTTCGATATGTACAATTCTCAGATCTATCCCTCCTATGACTCCGAAGCGCGACAGCGGATCGATTGCAATCTTCCGTTGCCCTATGGCTGCGTCGGGGTCGAATACTTGCGGATACTGCGCAATTACCTTCCGGGATTCCTCGATTCACTCTCTCGCGACCCTGGGATTGGTCTAGGAATCTACAATGCAGGAACCGATGTCTTCATGAATGATCCGCTGGGGGGTATGAGGCTGACTGCTGGAGACATCCTGGAGAGGGATCTGTTCGTGATCGACCAGTTTCGCAGCCGAGGCATCCCCCTCGTCATGGTCCCCAGCGGTGGCTATACTCGACAAAGTTACCAGTTCATTACCGCAACGATTATGGAATTACTGACGATGATCACCCTACCTCCAATCATCTGAAATCCAGAAAAGCAAAGAGATTTGGTATGCGAATCTCATTTGACCTCGATGATACTCTGATCTGCTATCAACCTGACGTCCCGAGCGAAACTCCACCCAGGTGGATTTGGCGGTGCATGGTGGCCAACGAACCCCTTCGCCAGGGTGCCAGGGCCTTGATGCAGGGATTGCGGCAACGCGGGTGGGAGGTGTGGATCTATACCACGTCCCACCGGAATCCCTCCAGTGTCTGGTGGTGGCTTTGGTGTCATGGCATCCGGGTGGGGCGGGTGATCAACCAGCATATCCATGATCGCCACTTGCGGCGAACAGTCCGGGACTATCCCCCGAGCAAGAACCCACGGGCGTTCGGTATTGATCTCCACGTGGATGATTTGGAGGGCGTGCGAGACGAAGGGAAGACCCACGGGTTTAGAGTGGTGGTTGTCTCACCGGACGATCCCACCTGGACAGAGAAGGTGTTGCGGGTGACTCGCGAGATGGAACCTCGCCGAGTCAGTCATGGCAATTGATCCTGCCTGTCCATCGGCAGGCTTTCCTAGTTTCGATCGAGGTCATTTGAGGCGGGTAAACTTGCTGCACTTACCTTCGTCATTGGTCAGGAGCAGATTATCGCCCTCAATTCTAATCTTGGTTCGGGCTCGCTCCTTCTTCCCAAACAGGCCCTGGTTTTGCACGGCCTGCGGGAGGTAAAAGAACTCCACACCGTCGCCCCATTGAAGCTGGTATCTCGCTGTCCAATTCACAGGCCCTCCCAATGCTTGGATGCTTCTGATGGCGTTGAGTACTTCCGGCTTGTCGCTGCCCATCCCGAGATCGAGTGTATCTTTGGGCTTGAACTCGATGTAGAAGTACAGCCCGACCTCCTCCAGGATTCTCATCTGCTCCCGCACCTGGGAGCCTTTTCGGGATGACCCACCCCAAGTTGGGTTCGGCGGCAGCGCGTGGGGCATTAACCCTATCACCGGGGTGTCGTCCGGGCGTGACCCATCCGGGTCGGGTGGTTCTGTCAGCTTCCACTTCCCCTCAATCTTCCCTCTGTTGTTGGAGCCCCAGGAGGTGAATATCAATGCGAACCCGCCGACGGCGATCAATGCACCCAATGCGATCCCGCCGACGACAAGCCACGCGCAGCCGTGTGTGGTGTGGCGCGAGGCACTCTCGGTCGAATCCGTGTGTCGAAGCATAGTCATCCTCTCGTTGCCCGAGTCTAACCAATCCCCCGCCCGGTGCAAGAGGCTTAACTCCCGATAACGCGGTTGCTGGCTGGCGTTCGTGACGGTCCGATCGGATCCTCTGGTGATTCCCCGTGGGCGCTGAGACACTATGAGGGTGGGTGATTTCACGCCCGCTACCAGGCCGGGCAGATCTGATTACAAACCGGAGGCGATGATGACACCAAACGAGCGGGAATTGATCCTCAAGGTGGCCGACGGGCTACGGACGGCCGACCGGTCGGCCATTGACCCGGAGGCCGATCGGCTCATCCGGGCCGAGGTCGCGGGGCAACCGAACGCCGCCTATCTCCTCACACAGCGAGTCGCCGTTCAGGATCTCGCACTCGCCCGAGCCCAGACGCGAATCGACGAGCTGGAAGCCCGGCTTCGTCAGGCAGGGTTGGCCCCCAGTGGTGGCGGCGGGAGTTTCCTTGGCGGTGCGTCAGGGGCAGCCGGGGCAACCGGGCCGAGTGCGTATCCGCCGCAGGTCGGCTACCCACCGGGCAACACGGGACCAGTGGCCAGCGGACCCGCCGCATCGTCGGGCGGAGGTGTCGGGAGTTTCCTCAAGACCGCGGCTGCGGCAGCCGTTGGGACGATCGGGGGGCAATTGATCTTCGATGGCGTCCGCCATCTCGCGGCTGAGCACGGTGGGGGCGGCCTTGGCGGGCTCTTTCCCGGCGGCCATATGGCAACGGATTCCTACCGCGAAAGCGTCGCCGACGACACCCCTGGTGGCGGGTTCATCCCAGATGACCGGCCATCACGAAGTACACAGGACTGGGGCGGTGGCGGGGATTTCGCAGGAGGCCAGACCGAGGAAGCCGACCCCATCGACGATCCGGAAGACGAGGTCGAGGAGGACACACCCGCAGATGAGTCTGATGACGACCCAGGGGATTCTGGGGGCGGCAACGATTGGTAACGGCAGAGTGGTGAGTGGAAATCTCCCCGGTTCCCAGGGTTTCGCCGGAAGCCCGGCTCCACCCTGGGCTATTCTCCGCCGACCCTTCGGTGCGAAAACGCAGACCAATTACTGCCCATCACCGTGGGAGATTTCCTTCTGCGAGTCGCCGGGTGCCATGCCCACTGTTTTGAGTGGGCATGAATACAGCAGTACTGTGCTGGTTGCACCATCACGGATTCGGGAAGTTATCCTGAGCCATATCTTTA
The DNA here is from genome assembly GCA_003136315.1 of Gemmataceae bacterium. GTDB lineage: Bacteria > Planctomycetota > Planctomycetia > Gemmatales > Gemmataceae > Urbifossiella. The sequence goes on from PLDW01000365.1 coordinate 14,398, forward strand.
TCTGTGGATGAGCAGTCCAACGATCCTCGATTCTTGTTAGAGTCGCGAACCGCATAGATTGGGGGGTGAGTCCGCGTCCCAACGATTGGCAGGCTTATCGCCAATCGATCATCCAAAAAGACACGCTTTCCCTGCCAACCGCGGACATATGTGAAGGCCACTTTGCCAGATGTGAGGCCACTTTTCTGGGATTAGAACCGTCCGAATCCGCGATAATCAGGCATACCTTGGTCGGCGTCAAGTTCTGATGATGCCACTCTTTCCTTAGTTCGTCTGGATGGAGCTGTTCCCATGTGTAGGCAATTTGCTTACCGTCAGGAGACCACGATATCCCGCGACAACCGACATGATCCGGGAACTCTTCAACCTCAGTTCGTTTTTTTGTCCCCACATCAAGAATGTACGGCAAGCTGCTCAAGCCCATCTTATAGGCGTCCCAGTCTTTAGGGTCGACGTCAGTGTATAGCACTCGCTTTCCGTCTGGAGATAATCGGCCAATCGAGTCTGCGCCACATCCCTTTAATTTAATTAATCTCTTAACTTGCTTGACGCCTATTGACGCCAGCCCAAGGGACCATTTCTCGCCATCGGATACCGTGACCAAGAACGTCTTCCCGTCACGTCCGCAATCCAATACCCACGTGCCCACAGGCAGCGCGAGTGGTTCGGTCTTGCCGGTCGCAGGGTCGAGGAGGACGTTTTCGACCCCTGACTCAAAGGTGCCGCCGGACATTTTCGTCACCACCACGCGGGAGCCGTCGGCTGTCCAGTTCAGGATCACCCGGTATGCTGGGATATCCGCGATCACCGACTCGGTAGCGTCGAGTTTGGAGACGACAACCTTAAATGGCCAAGGCTTGGACGCATCTTCTAACGGAGTCGACCTAACCTCTGACACAACGAATGCGACCCGAGTACCGTCAGGTGAGAGGAGGGCCTTCGGCGGTCCATTGCTGCACAGGTGCGTTCCTTTTGGGACCGGGATCTCGCGCCCCTTTTTCCCCTCGGGAGTCAGTGTGATCAGCCCATCACTGCGAGTCAGCAGCAGGGTTCCGACCCCCGCCTGCTGCGATTTCTTCTCGTCCGGTAGGGCTTCCGAGGCCGGCCGGGAGGTCTTCGGGACCGGTGGTTGACCAGCGACTGTCCCTGAATCGAAAAGGGAGGTGACTGCCCAACCCGCCACCGCGAGTAGCAGACCACTCAGGAGGACGACCTTGAGTTTCGTGAAGAACATGGTCTTCAACACCCCGTGTAAGAGTTCCGCAACTGCCAGGGGAACGGGAACTGCCCCGTCAACCAGTGCCGCGGTGCCAGTCGCTAAACATGGTGGAAGCGCGGCGGTTGCCAGCCGTTCCAGCGCACAACCCAGCCCGGATGCAGCCAGCGACACATTGCGCTTACGGAGCCGTTCCGCCAGTACTTTTCTGGCCTTCGCCAATCGACTCGCGAGCGTCCCCATGGGAACACCCAGACGACTCGCGGCCTCCTTCCGGCTCAGCCCCTCCAGCTCACAGAGGACGACTGCGATCCGGAGGTGGTCTGGAAGATCGCCCACCTCCTCATCGAGAATTCGGAGGGCATCGCTGTCTGGGCGATAGGTGGGCTCAGCCGCGCGATCGGGTACGGAGGGGAGAAGAATTTCGCGATTACATTGGCGTAAGGACATGGCGCGGGCCTTTCGAGCGGTGCGACTGGCCACTCCGTAGAGCCAGCCGCGCAAAGCTTCTCGCGGTCGGACATCGGCTGCCCTCCGTGCAAGGACCAGGAAGGCGGCCTGGAATGCGTCCTCGGCCAGGTGAGCGTTACCGGTGACCCGGCGACAAACACCCAAAACCATCGGACCGAGCCGTTGGACCAGATCGCGGAACGCAGTTTCGTCCCTGGTGAGAATGAACCGTGTTAGTAACCGACCGTCGGTTGCTCCCGATTCTGAGAGCGGGGCGGCTTGCATGGTCCGAGTCATGGCCTTGGAAAGCTGGTTGTTCAGCATTCGGTATCTCCAGAGCTACTTCAGCTCACAGCTTATCTTGCTCGGAAGTGGCTCGTCGAGTCGCGAAGAAACATTCAACGGATTCGAAGCAAGGGGATTTGGACACGGGACAGACATGCGGTTGATCGCCCCGTCGGTTCCACACCGATGCTCTCCTCGGCCATTCGCGATCTCGAATTGATCGACTTCTTTCCGGCTGTAGTGGATTAAGGCCGTTAGGCGGTGGGCAGGAGAAAGGATACCCGATTAGGCGTCTGCGACCCTTCAGTTCCAACCGGCGGCCTTACGACTCGCCGCTCGCTCGGAACTCGGTCGCGAAACTCACGGGTCTATTAGCTCCTGCCCCCCGCCTTACTGTGCAGGTGCGATGCAAAACGCCTCGGGCGGCTCGCCACCGCCCGATGACACGCCAGACATCAGGACTGAGTGGATTTGGCCGTTCCCGCATAGTCCTCCAGCATCTCGAACTGCTTTCCGAAGTCGTGTTCGCTGACCCCTATCGGGCTCTTGAAGAAGCAGGCGAGGTGGCGAAGCGCTCCCGCATCCCCACGCCGCTGGGCCAGGAGCGTCAGGCGGGCCACATCCAAAACGAGCGGAGCTGCCAACAGCGAGTCGCACCCTTGCCAGGTGAACTGGAGGGTCATCCGCGTCCCCAAAAAGCCCTCGAAGTGGATGTGATCCCAGGCCGTCTTCCAATCGTCGAGCGACTCGACATACTCGATCGACACCAGCGACTGCGGCCGGTAGCCCAGCAGTTCCGCCAGCAGCGCATCCTTGCTCTTCACCTTTGATGCCTTGTTATCCGGATCGTTGAGCACCTGCCCGTCCCGGTTCCCGAGGATGTTGTGCCCAACCCAGCTCAGCACCCGCAGGTTGCGGCGAGCAAACATCGGGGCAAGGACTGATTTCAGCAGCGTTTCACCCGTCTTGAGATCCTGTCCAGCGATCGGCACGTTGCGTTTCCGGGCGAGTTCCTCCAGCGCTGGCAGGGTGGCTCCGCGAGAGGGTGTCAGATTGACATAGGGGAACCCCGCATCGATCGCTGCAAACGCATAGAGGCTGCTCGTGGGCAGAGCCACCACCCCGGGGCGATCCAGGGCGAGGAGAAGCCGTTCGAGCGACTGATGATCGTCTCCAAGGACAAACGGTGGTTCGGTCGAGGCGGCATTCACCACGACCAACTGGTCCAGTTCGGCTGTTTCGCGAAATGCCTTCAAATCTCGCTGAATCTGGTCTATCGCAAGCCTTGCGGTTGCTGCCGGGTGGACATCTGGGCGATCTGCGAACGCTGCGATCGCTGGGTTTGGACGGTACACCACTCCGGGCCGAATATTCGCCGACCACGCCTCCAGGTCGCCAGCACACGCTTCGATCACTCGCTCGTCGAACACGTTCGATCGGCTGTGGAGTTCCCGGACGGCCGAAAGGAAGTTGGCCCGGCGGATGTCGTGCCCGCCGACCACAAATGTGGCCGGGGAATCGAGATCAAGAGCAGCAAACTGCGGAAGCGCGGTCACCAATCCGGTGGAAGGAGTGAGACCACGGTTTAACGCAGCCAGGCCCAGGGCGGTACTGCTCCCGACTCCGCCGCATCCACCAATCAACCATAAGCCAACTCGGCGCTGGGACATGTCCGGGGTGTCCGTCGGGGATGCGGATGGGATTCGCCAGCCGGGGCAAGGAACCAGACCCGGAAACGGGTCGGTCTCAAGGCGAGGCCGGGGAAGCGGGGTGGGAGAACGACTGCTTGAATTCTCGCGGGCGGAGAGGGAAGGGTCAAGTTCGCTGGGTGGCCGGGTGGTCACCCAGCAAATCTCGCACCCGTCACAAACGGCCGTTGGTGGGCACCAAATGCCCTGAGGCGGTCACAGAGTGAACCCGCAAACCTGATCTGTCCTTCACTCCATACCCTCTGCCAGTCGGGTTCAGGAATGGTCCGGTGACGGAGGTGGAGAAACCGACGGCGTCCCCAACCCCCCCAACTCGCGGGCAGCCAGCCACCCCACCACCCCAAGAACCGGGACACTCACCTGGAGCATGACCGGGTAGTCGATCCCATAGTGATCTTTCAGGAAGGGGTGAATAAACCGATCCTGAACGAAAGTCCAGATGGTGCTCACGGTGAGCCCCGCCCAGGCCAGGGCAAAGACCGATAGCCAGACGTCCCTCCGCTCAGGGAATTGCTCCCAAAGCACGACCGCAGCCGGGATTAACAGCGCTAATTCATAAATGAGCACATGGGGTGAAGTCCAGAGGGTCAGGAAAATCGCGACTGGAAACATCACTGCAATTGCCATGCCGCACCGGCGGGCAACCCACACCGACACCCCCAACCCGGCCCCCACACAAACAAAAGTCAGCACCCAGACAACCCCCGACCCTGCTCGGGGCAACAGGAGCGTCCAGAACGCTCGTGGGGTATGCTTGTTCCACCCAAACTCACCGCCATAGCCGATATTCTTTTCCAGCGTTTCGACGAATCCCCACGCGGCATCCGGCACCATCAAACAGCTCCACTCTGTGAGCCCAATCCCTGTCACAACCACTCCGACCCAACACCACGCAAACCGCCTGGGGGCAAGCCCCCACCAGACGAACAACCCAATCAGGAGTTGCGGCTTGTACCACAAAAGTCCGGCAGCGAGCCCGGCTGCAAAGAACTGGTTGTCGGTCAGTAGTCGGTAGACGGCCGCAAAAATCGCCAGGCTTAACAGGGAGTTCTGCCCGAAGCTGATGGTGGCGAAGAACGGGTAAAAGGCGAACGACCAGCCGATCACACGCCAGGGGTGAGTCGGGCGCAGGCACCACACCGCCCCTGCAAACGCCGCCAGGCCGATGGCTGTCCAAATGAGGGCACTCACAGGTAGGGGGAGGCCGGCAGTGGGAATGTAGAGAAGGGCATAGAAGGGCGGATTCCGGTACGCCATGAAAAATGGCCAGGTGCCTCCCGTGATCTCCTTTTGCACCTCGCCGATCGCTTCGAGTCTGTAGACATCCGCAGGCCGGCCAGCCTGGATCAGTCGGGCGGCGGAGTAGAACGCAATATGGTCCGCGCAGAGCAGTTGCCCCTCCGCATCACGGGTCCACCCGCCCAGCGCCAGGCTGCCGAACCAGATCGACCAGACGACAACGGCCGTCACCCAACCCAGCCACAGCCGAGGGCGGAGCCAGGCCGCTGTTGCCTCATACGTCATGGGCGGACAAGACCTCGCGGACCAGTGCTTCGGGGACTTCGAATAACCGCACCTCGCCCAGCCGGGTTGGCAGGATGAACCGGAGTTGCCCTCCGCTCGCTTTCTTGTCTCGTCGCATCACGGAGATCAACTCTTCCACCGGCCAGTCCGATTTGGGCCATGTCGGAAGCGTGAATGCCTCAAGCAATCGCAACTGCCGATCTCCGAGTTCCGATCCGATGAGCCCGTGCCGCTCCGCCAACCGAGCTGCACACATCATCCCGGCCGCCACCGCTTCACCATGCAGCCAACCGCCATAGCCCCCGACAGTCTCGAACGCATGGGCAAATGTATGGCCGTAATTCAGAATGGCCCGCAGGCCCGTCTCTTCCCGCTCATCATTCTCCACGACAGCGGCTTTCAATTGGCACGACCGTGCGACGATCCGGACCAAAGCCTCGGAATCCCGTTGCAGGATTGCAGCCGTGTTCGATTCCAATTCCTCGAAAAACGGGGCGTCGAGAATGACTCCGTATTTTACAACTTCGGCGAGCCCGCTTCGGAACTCCCGATCAGGAAGCGTGGTAAGGGTCGCGGTGTCGATCCACACCCCAGCCGGTTGGTGAAAGGCCCCGATCAGGTTTTTTCCCCGAGGGTGGTTCACGCCAGTCTTCCCGCCGACCGATGAGTCGACCATCGCCAGCAGGGTGGTCGGAACCATCAGCAGGGGGAGGCCCCGGTTGTAGGTCGCCGCGACGAACCCCGCAAGGTCGCCTACAACCCCCCCGCCGACGGCAGCGACTGCGGTCTGTCGGTCCCCTGCAAGGTTGTACAGGGCATCGTACAGGCGGGAGGCTTCAGTGAGGGTTTTGGACCCCTCCCCCGCCGGGACGGCCACCATCCCAGTGCGAAACCCCACATCCTGAAGGGCAGCCTCGGTCGCCTGGCCGTGGGAGTGCGTGTTTGCGTCACAGACAACAAGTGCGAGAGTGGATTTAGGCAATCGCTCGCGCGCGAACGAACCGAACCCACCCGAGTCTGCGGTGGTCAGAGCAATGTCATAAGACCGCGGGCCGAGGTTGACGCGGACGGGTTGCATACGGGCATTTCAGGAGTCAGCAGGCGATTCGCCAAGTGCCGGCCGGGAGGTGCAGACGGATTTGTGTGAGGAGTGGTTCGGATACTCGACCGGGGGTGGGCGTCGGCGAAACGCCTCAACTCCCGCCGATTCGCTGAAGCTCATTATGTAGCGGTCAGTATGCGAAGAATCGGCACCGTGAGCTGTCCAACTTTCTGACTACGCTACCGGCCCGGTCGTATTCGATCAGTCCTTGCGTGCTACTAATGAGCGTATTTCCATTGGGTAATCGTTGCGCCTGCGCCGGATTGATGAGACCGACCTTCGACCACACCACTTTTCCGCTTCGGTTGTACTCGCTGACAGTTCCCCCGAATTCGCACACCAGGGTATTGCCGTTGGGTAACCGCTGGACGGTGTGAGGTCTGCCAACTCCCCCGATGTGCCACACCTCGTTGCCGTTGCGATCAATCTCAACCACCTTCTGTGCATCCTGGAGGGTGACCAAGGTGTTTCCGCCAGATAGCCTCAGGGCTGTGGTGGGACGACCAGCCGTCTTGATCTCCCACACAACCTGGCCAGCCAGGTCGATTTCGACCACCCGACCCTCTTCAGGCAGGGGGACAAGCGTTCTCCCGTTGGGTAATCGTTCAACCCCGGTTGGCCGTCCGGTCACACTTTTCCGCCAGCACTCCTTACCGACAGTGTCGTATTCCACAACCTCTTTGGTCATGTAATCGACTGCCAACCGGTGACCATTCGGTGTTGCATGGCACCCCCAAGGATAGCTGTAGCCAGGAACTTCAAGTGTCGTCTTTCCCGTCGCAAGATCGATTTCGCGCAACAGTTTCCTGTCAAAAACGCAAATGACAACTCTGCCTCGCCAGATTGCCACTGGACGGGTTGGGAGTCGAAGTGGGGCCGTTGCCCCCTCCCGATCAACCCATTCCCGCCACCCGGCAACCGCCAGGGCACGTCGCATCGGGTCCTGATCCATGACATTCTCCTCGCTGCGACCCGTGACGGACCGGAGAACGTCTGCCGCAGCAAAGCGGATTTCGTCGAGATCGGCATCCAGGAGTCGAACGAGGGCGGGGAGCGGTTTGCGGCTTCCCTGGTCAAGCAAGGAGGTGGCCGCAGCCAGGGCGACACGGAGGTCGGAATCGGTGAGGAGTGGTTCAAGATCCGCCTCGGCAGCCCTCCCTGAGGTCGCCGCCAGAGCGGTGGCCGCGGCAACTCGCACCGCCCCGGGTCGCTCGGCAGCGATCGCTTTTCTCAGAAGCGGCCCATCGGCTGGCACAGCGGAAGCCGTCACTGCCCGGACCGCAACCTCGGCCTGGTAATACTCCTGCCATTGTGGGACAAAGTCGAGCAGCAGCGGAGCGAGACCCCGCACCGGCCGCTCGGCAACGACTCGCAACACGGGGTACGTGAGACGCTCGTAGTCCGCGTGGCGTGCCTCCCGCATCACTCGGAGTACCCGTTGGGCCGTCTCGGGATCTCGGTTGGCAGCCGTGCAGAGCATCGCGCGGGGGAGATACGGGAAGGCAATCAACCCATGCGTAGCCCGTTCCCGGATCTGGAAATCCGGATGAGACAGATCGGCGAGCAGTGCCCGCACCTGGACAAGCTGGCCTGGGCTGAGGCGGAGAGCCTCCAGGTACTTCCGGATCCCCTCGGGAGTTGGTTCGATCCCAGCGAGCCGGAGTTCGGCCAGATCCGGGGCCAAATCGGGGCGAACCTCGTGGGGTGGTGGGGCGACCGCGACTCTGGCTGGGTCGGCTCCCAGAGGCAAGGCGAAGAGCAGGACGACCGGGATCATCGGGGGGCTCTCCTCGGGGCAAGGTCTTGGGCAGGCGGCGGGAGAAAATCGACCAGGGGGAAAGGGGTGCCACGGGCGGCTTGTCCGCCCGTGTGACGCNNCAAGCCGCCCGTGGCACCCACCAGCGTGGTAGGTTATGGCCGGCCCTCCCTCTTGTGGCCAGCAACACCAGCCGGCCATCCGATTATCTTATCCGCCGTCTTTGCTCAGCGATATGGCCTGTCGGGAAGATCCTTTACCGGAGCGTGGTCAGATACTCGATCAGGTCGCGCACCTCTCGCGGGGTCAAGGTCTTATCGACCGCTGGCATCGGGGACGTGGGGGCGGATCGTCGCTCCACATCGCCGACCGGGATGGCTTCTTTCTTGCCGTCTGGAGTCTGAAGGGTCAGAGTCTTCTTGTCCTCAGCGATGAGCACCCCGGTGACGGGCCGTCCGTCGGCCAGATTGAGTGTCACAATCCCGAACCCCGGAGCGATTTTCGCGCTGGGAGTCAGAAGCGATTCCAGGAAGAATTCGCGGGTCTTTTCGGGATACCGCGCGGCGACCTTCGACAGGTCTGGCCCGGCGTTCCCGCCCGTGCCATTCACGAGATGGCATCGGGTACACTGCGCGGCTGTGTGGCCGAAGAAAATGTCCCGACCCCGCTCTGCATCCCCTCCGCTGAGGCTGACGGAAAACGCAGCATACACGCCCCCCGGTTGGGCCGACTCGAACGCCCTCCGCGCCTTGTCCCGGCTGGGGGTGGGCGCGGCCTTGAGGGCGTCGAGAAGATCCAGGCGGATTTCCGCTGGGACTGAGCCACTCACGAGCTTCTCGGCCCACTCATCGAGCAATTTGCTGGCCTCTGGACCGCGCACCTCAGGAAGTCCGACGACGGCCCTCTGCCGTTCGACAACCGGAGCCGCATCGTCAGCCAGCACCGCCCCCATGAGCCCGACCGCCCTGGCGGGATCGGTCGTGGCGAGAATGTCCCGTGCTTCCGCCCGCAGCAACGGGGCAGCATCCTTCAGCGCCACAGCCACTGCCTCGGGTAGGGCCTGCGCTTTGCGATCCGCCAACACCCGCAGCGCAGCGACCCGGGTCGGTATCTCCCGGCCCGGATCGGCGACCCAACTGGCGAATGTTTGTTCATCAGCTTTCAGCCCCAGCTTTCCGATCAAGCCCACGACCTCAGTCTGGAGCTTCCCGGAGGTACCAGACAGGAGCTTCGGCAACCCGGCCTCGACGACTCCGCGGATCACCGAAACATCTCGGGGCGGAACCGGCCGCCACGCGCCGGTCACCCGGTCCCGCTTCGGGGGCTCGGCCCAGTCCCGCAACGCAGCGACCGCGTCGGCCCGGACAGCGGAAGAAAAGTTCGGGTTGGTGGCCGCGGCAAGGACCGCACGGGCCTGATCGACGCCGCCAAGCCGAATGCTCGCGCTGATCGCTCGACGGGCAAGTGCGTTTTGATCCTGGGCTGAGGTCAACCCGAGCCCCGGGAGGAGTTTCGCCAGTTCCGGGTCCAGCTCCTCCATCGGCAGATCGTGGACGGCCCGTGCCGCTTCGGTGCGGACGAGCGGGTCGGCGTCACCCAGGAATTGCCCGAGCCGCCTGTCACCGAGCCGACGCTGGACCAGCACAACGGCAAGTCGCACCGAGCCACTGGGATCGGCGGCCTTCGCCTGGACAGCGTCTGGGTCCCCGATGCGGGCCAGGGCCGCCACGCAGGCATGGCGGAGGTACGGGTCGGTGTCCTTGTTGGCCGCGATCGTCTCGAACAGGACGGGAACCGCGTCCTTGTGCTTCAGTTTGCCAAGTGCCTGTGCCGCAAAGAATTTCACCCGGGGTTCCGGAGACCGCAGCAAGCTCGTCAGCGCTGCTCCCACGCCACCGGATGCAGTATCACCCACGAGTTGCGCATTCCCGATCACCTTGGCCGCCTGAGCGCGGACTTCGGGATCACGGTCATCCAGGAGGCGAACCAGGGCGGGATTGAGAACTCCGGGCGTCTTGACGCTGATCTGTCCAAGCCCCCAGATCGCGTGGAGTCGCGCAAGTTGATTGTCGGAGCCGATCGCCAGTTCCGCGAGTGTTGGAGTTGCGTTCCGCTTGGCTAACTCCCACTGAGAGCGGAGTCGGACCTTCTGGTCCGGGTGAGCGAGCAGTTTCGCCAGTTCTTCGCTACTCCGTTTGCCGAATCCCTCCGCGAAGAGTGCTTTGACTTCCAGCGCGGCCGGGCTCATCACCTTCTTGGGGTCGGAGACGGTGTAGATCCTCCCGCCAAGGCTCTTCCCCGACCAGTCGAGGTTCACGAAATCGGAGACGTACAGCTTCCCGTCCGGGCCGAATTCGGCATCGGTCGCCATGATGGGGACGAGGAAATCGTGGTAATCGGCGATCTCGAACCCGGCCCCCTTCGGTTTCACGCGAAACGCTTCGAGCCCGCGCCCGCCCGCGTAGTTGCACATGATGAAGCTATTTGTGTACCGGTCCGGGAGGGTCGTCCCGCTGGTGAAGAGGAACCCACTCGGTCCGGTCCCGATCTTCCCGACTGGCGGGACAATCCAGGCCGCTTGCCCCGGATGGGGCAGGTGCCAGAGCTTTTCGGCGAACCAGGGTCCGGCGATATACGGGCCGGGCATGGTCTGGTAGGCCATATTCCACCCGCAGTCTCCATCCTCGACGACATAGACAAGCCGGGCGTGGTCCCCGAGGTCGCAGTTGTTGTCGTCGGCAAACAGGTTCCCGTACTGGTCAAACGCCAGTTCCTGCGGATTCCGCAGACCCCTCATCACCACTTCCAGGTTGCTCCCGTCCGGATCGCATCGGAACACTGCGCCGGTCCGCAGCCCGCTGAGCGTTGGACCTTCCTTGGTGGTGACATTGAAACCGCGATCCCCAATGCTGAAATAGAGTTTGCCATCCGGGCCGAAGATGAGTCCGTGCAGATCGTGGCCAAGGTAGGCGCACCCGACACCGAAGCCCGTCAAGAGCGTCTCTTTCACGTCGGCCACTCCGACACCATTCGTATCACGCATCCGCCACAGATTCGGGATGCAGGTGAAATACACATCTCCATCTCGGGCCAGTACCCCGGCCGCAAGCCCCTCCAGGGGGCGATTGAAACCGCCTGCGAAGACTGTGCTCTTGTCGGCTTTCCCATCCCCGTTGGTGTCTTCGAGTCGGCGAATCTGGTCGGCGTGCTGGCTGAACCAGTCCATCCCACCGGGGAACTTGTCGGCCCACTTCTTGTACATTTTCAGGCGGTCGTCAACGCTCTTGAGTTGGAGGTCGTCTTCGAGGAAAAAGGGGCGAGTCCGGTTCTCCTCGGCCCCGCGGTTAAATCGATACTCCTCGGCGACGAAGACCCGACCTCTCTCATCGAGACTGATCGCGACGGGGCTGGAAAGCATGGGCTCGGCGGCGAAGAGTTCGACCTTGAGCCCCTTGGGAACCCGGAACCCGGCCATCTGCTGGAGGGCCTTGGCCGTCCCATCCGGGAGGTCGGGTTCGGGTGACGCGGGTTTCACAGCGTCTGGCGGGACAGCCAGCAGCACGGCAGGGCCGACCAGTGCCGTGAGGAGAACGAGGGTGCGAAGAGAGCTCATGGGGAACTCGGTGGGGTCAGCCGGGAACGGGTTCCCGTTGTGATAACCCGCGTCGCGTCGGCGGCCAGTGGGACCAGCCCTCAAGGAGTGATAAGGGGAGTCCGGCGGCAATCGCCTCATTATTGCATTGACTCCGACTCCCGGACCAGCCACACTGCCACAGGCTGCTGGGCGGATCTCATTGAGGATCGCATTCCTCACATCGGATCGGACTACCAAAGGGCCAACGGGTTCCGTGGTCATCCTCGCCGACACGCGGGATAGCACAGCCAATTCGCCGGGTGCCATGCCCACGGCTTTGCGTGGGCATGAAGGCACCGTGCCGAATCCGGAATTACCCAGGCACTGGCGGCGATTCCCGATCGATCCGCAGCGGCCCAACACGTATTGCCGAAACATCCGTTAGCCGACATGCCCACGCAAAGCCGTGGGCATGTCACCCGTTTGGCGGTCAGTCGGAATATTACATCGATGAGTTGCAGTGAGACGCTCAAGAAGACAGATCACTAAGTGCCAGATGCTCAAGGAGATCGGCACTGACCGGCCGGGGGCACGACCACACCAGGAAGAACAGCGCCTGCCGGACCCACCGCTGCACCGGGTGTGGGACGACGAACCCTGCTCCCTTGGCAATGACCAGTGCGGCCTGTGTTGCCTGGAGCGCAAGTCGGGTGCATCCGACTCGGGTCGCGTGGATTGCGTCAGTCGCTGTTGGCATGACGGCCAGTTCGTGCAATCGCTCTCGGGCACGACGCCGGGCCGCCTCGAACCGGGTGGCGATGTCCCGGAGGTCCGCACGGCGCTCGGCTTCGCGATGAAGGTAATCAATGGCTGCCCCCGCGAGTCCCAGGGCGAGGGCCGATGTTTCCAGCCCACCACCACCCGCCTTGCCGAGGACATGATCCGCCGGACCTGCAAGAACGAGATCAGCGTCGAGGTCGACTCCATCGCATCGCACCGCGCTCGTCCGCGAACCGTACAGCGCCATCAGTTCCAGCGGTTCGCCCACTGTCACGCCTGGTCGATCGGTCGGTAGCACGGCCAGGAGCTGCAAGCCATCCTGGAGTGTTGCACCGATGATGATCGCTTCAGCCTGGTCGGCCCCCGTCACCCAGGGGATATCACCGTCGAGTCGAAATCCACTTGCGGTCGGTGTCGCGAGCAGGGCCGGACCGCCGTGTTGCCGGGAGGTCGTGAGTTGCGAGAGCCCCACGGTCAGGAACACCTCGCCTCTCGCCAATCGTGGCAGGTATCGCAGCTTCAGCCGGTCCGGACCCGCGAGCAACCGTCGGACTGCTGCGTCACGCTGGCTGAGGACAAAGGCCATAGTCAGACACGCAGACGCCAGTGACTCCGCCCCACGCAAGAGTTCCACCGCACTGTGCCCGGCCCCTCCAAACTCCTTCGCCACCGGCCAGCCCAGAACCCCAGCCGACTGGAGCGCGAGCCAGGACGTTGCCGGCCAGTCTGACGCTCGGTCGACAGCCTCTGCCCCGGTCGCCAGGTGGGTGAGAAGATCCGAGGTCTCATTCGGTTCGACAGCAGGTGCCAACGGTCTCGTGACCTCCATCGATACGGCTCCCAAAGAGTCAGAACTCCGCGCTTCCTGGTGTGCGGGGGAAGGGGATCACATCGCGGATATTGGCCATCCCCGTCAGGAACAGGATGGTCCGTTCGAGACCGAGGCCAAAGCCTGCGTGCGGTACGGTCCCGTATCGCCGCAGGTCGAGATACCAGTTGTAGGCTTCCGGGTGGAGCCCCTGTTCCCGCATCCGACCCTCCAGGATGTCGAGACGCTCCTCACGCTGGCTCCCACCGATAATCTCCCCGACTCCGGGAACCAGGACATCCATCGCCCGGACTGTTTTCCCGTCATCGTTCACACGCATGTAGAACGGCTTCAGGGTCCGTGGGTAGTCGTAGAGGATCACCGGGCTCTTGAAGTGCTGCTCGGTCAGGAATCGCTCGTGCTCACTCTGGAGGTCGTTTCCCCACGCGACCGGGTATTCCCACGTCTTACCGGATTTCAGAAGGATATCGACCGCCTCGGTGTACGAAACACGCAGGAACGGGTTGCTCAGGACATTCTCCAGACGTGTGAACACCTCCTTGTCGACCCGCTCGGCGAAGAATTTCATATCCTCGGCGCAGTCACGGAGTGCGTCCGAGATGATGCGCTTGAGGAAACTCTCGGCCAGGGCCATATTGTCGGTCAGATCGAAGAAGGCCATTTCTGGCTCGATCATCCAGAACTCGGCGAGGTGTCGGGGGGTGTTCGAGTTCTCCGCGCGGAAGGTCGGGCCGAAGGTGTAGATCTTTCCGAGCGCGCAGGCGAATGCTTCCCCCTGGAGTTGTCCGCTGACCGTCAGGTAAGCGGGCTTGTGGAAGAAGTCGTGGGCGAAATCCACTTTCCCATCCACCTTGGGGGGGGCTTCCGGATCGAGTGTGGAGACCCGGAACAACGCCCCAGCCCCTTCGCAATCGCTGGCCGTAATGATCGGGGTGTGGACGTAAAAGAATCCCTGCTCGTGGAAGAAATCGTGGATCGACTTCGACACCCGGTGGCGGACTCGCGCCACGGCCCCGAATGTGTTCGTTCGCGGGCGGAGGTGGGCGATCGTCCGGAGGAACTCGAACGTATGCCCTTTCTTCTGAAGCGGATACGCCTCGGCCGGGGAGTCGCCCAATAATTCCACGTTCGTGGCGTGGACTTCGGTGGCCTGGCCCTTGGCCGGGGAGGCTTTCACCTCGCCGTCGACCACGACGCTCGCTCCAGTGTGCAAATGCTTGACAACCGCCTCGTAATTCGGCAGCTCGCCGGGGGCGACGATCTGAACATTCCCCTGGCAGGAACCATCGTTGAGCTCGATGAAGCTAAACCCACCCTTCGAGTCCCGGCGGGTGCGAACCCACCCCTGTAACCGAACTTGCCGACCGACCGCCTCCGCACGGCGAACATCGGACACCGATACCTTGTCCATGATTGGCTCCTCGGGTTGTGTCTGGCCCGTCTGCCGAGCCGCTAATGCTGGGCATGATTGTACAGCCCCAGGCGTCACGACCAGAGGCCACTGTCCATAAGCCAGGTGCCCACAGAGTTGTAAACTATCCCTCCCCTCTCGTCCCGCGTGCATCACCAGCCGGGTAGGGGAGCCTTGCTGCGAGGAACCGATCGTGTCGACTTTAATCACACCCCGGACCCTGTCCGGCTTTCGCGATTACCTGCCCGAGGTGATGCTTGCTCGGGAAAAGGTTCTGGACAAAGCCCGTCATGTGTACCGCTCCTACGGGTTTACCCCGATCGACACCCCCGCCGCGGAAGCCCTCGAAATCCTTCTCGGCAAGGGTGGGGACGAGTCCGACAAGCTCGTCTACCGGGTCCGAAGTGCCCGGAGCGAGAAGGAAGAAATGGGCCTACGGTTCGACCTGACGGTTCCATTCGCGCGGTTCGCCGCGCAGTACATCAGCGAACTGGGCACGCCGTTCAAGCGGTACGCGATGGGACCGGTGTGGCGCGGCGAGCGGCCAGGGCATGGCCGCTACCGCGAGTTCTGGCAGTGCGACTTTGATACGATTGGAACCACCTCGAACGCGGCCGACATCGAAACCGCCCTGGTGATTAGCGATCTGTTCGCAGCCATCGGCTTCGAGCGGTTTGAAGTCCGGATCAACAACCGGCTGCTGCTCAACGGGCTGCTCGAACTGTACGGTCTGGCCGATAGGGGAGTGCCTCTGCTGCGCTCGCTCGACAAGTTGCCCAAGATCGGTCGAGACAAGGTTATTGAAGAGATGGTGAAGGAAGCCGCAGTGACGGCCGAGCAGGCGGGCCGCGTGCTCGACCTGGCGGAGACGACCGGGACCAATGAGGAGGTTCTGAACCGAGTGGAGGGCTTCTTCACTGCGACTCCCAACGCAAAGGCCGCTGAAGGCATCCGGCGCTTGCGGGAACTCCTTGAGGTGGGAGCGGCCGTGGGCATCCCGGACGGCCGGTTCCGAATCGATCTGAGCATCTGCCGGGGGCTGGACTACTACACCGGAATGATTTACGAGACGTTCCTGACCGACCTCCCGGGAATCGGCTCGGTGTGTTCGGGAGGGCGTTACGACAACCTGGCGAGCCTGTATACCAAGCAGGTGTTGCCGGGGGTCGGAGCCTCACTTGGGCTGGACCGGCTCGTGGCGGCGATGGAGGAGCTGGAGCACCCACTCCTGACGGGTCAGAAGACCCCCGCCGAGGTGCTGGTGGTGCAATTCGATTCAAGCCGACTGGCCGACTACCAGCGGGCCGCGAGTCGGTTGCGTGAGGTCGGAATCCCGGTCGAGGTCTACCCCGACGCGAAGAAGGTCGGTCAACAACTCGCTTACGCGGAGAAGCGGGGCTTCAAGCTGGCGGTGATAGCAGGCACCACAGAGTTCGAGAAAGGTGTATGGAACGTCAAAGCCCTCGCCAAACGCGAGGAAACGGCCGTGACAGATGCCGAACTCGTCGAGCGCATCTCGGAGCTGCTGAGGCCCAACTGGGTCTGATACGGGAACCTGCGGAGGTTGTCGCATTTCGGGAGCCTTGATCAGTCTAACGGGAGGGCGAGGC
>PLDW01000158.1 GCA_003136315.1 Gemmataceae bacterium
AATGGCAACGAGTTGCGACATTCCGACTGCTGGCGAATGGTCGCCTGGGGCAAACCGTGTCGTACACCCGGAGTTCGCCCTCCGGACGATCGATTCACGCCCGCATGCCCACACAAAGCTGTGGGCATGGCACCCGGCAGAATGTTCGAGGATTCCCCAAGCGGGGCAACGCAGAAAGTGTAACAGAATAGAGTTGTCAGAGTGTCCAGGTGTCACCGAAGCGGGGCAGTGCGGAAAGTGTCACATAATAGACTTGTCAGAGTGTCGTATCGTGATCCGGCTCGGTCCCCAATCCTCGATCCGTAACCGCTACCCCGCCCTTCGGATCGGGCTGGAGGAAACGGCTTTTCCGGCCATAGATTCGGATCGCACGCCCAAGCACGATGTTGTGCCTGGACGGGTTCTACGCCACTGCCGGAACATCCCCGGCCATACGGGTTTCCGTCGCGGAAAGCTCCGGCGGGGCTGGGGTGTCTTCGACGCTCACGCGCACCGGGCCGACCACGACCGGGGCTGTCAGGCCCAGCACCTCGTTCGCCAGTGCTGCGTAGTCCAGTGCGCCGGGGCTCTTGGGTGCGTAGCCGAAGATCGATTTGCCAAAGCTTGGGCACTCGGCCAGCTTCACGTTTCGTCGGATCTTCGTGTCGAAGACCCGCGCGGCCGCCCAGGGTACGTTCGCTGCGCGGCTGCGGTCGAGGAAGGTTTTGAGATCGGTCACCACTTCCTGGGCCAACTTCGTACCCGCATCGTACAGGCAGAGCACCACCCCCGAGACCTTCAGACCCGGGTTGATCCGTCGGCCGACCAGGGCCGTTGTTTCGAGGAGCTTACTCAAGCCGTGGAGGGCCAGGAAGTGCGGCTGGAGCGGGATAAACACCTCGTCCGCTGCCGCAAGTGCATTGAGGGTCAGCACTCCCAGCGACGGGCCGCAATCCATCAGGACGAAGTCGAAGCGCTCGGCGTCCTGGGCGAGGGCCTCCCGCAGAATCACCTCGCGGCCTACGACTCCCGCGAGTTCCACCTCCGCCGCCGCCAGATTGATGTCGGATGGGAGGAGCCAGAGATTGTCACCCACCGGCTGACGCACCTCGGCAATTGCCTTGTTCGACACCAGGATGTCGTACAGCGAGGGGACCGTGCCGTCCGGTTCGACTCCCAGATGAGTGCTGGCGTGGGCCTGGGGGTCGAGGTCGAGCACGCACACCCGCTTGCCGGCCGTTGCCAGGGCCGCCGCCAGGTTCACCGTCGTGGTCGTCTTCCCGACCCCACCTTTCTGGTTGATCACGGCGATCCGTCGCATGTCGGGTTACTCCTGGCCGTTTCTTCTTGCCGCGGTCTGGTCGAGGCTTATAAACTGAATACCCTCTCCCGGCCAGCCCAACCGACGCCACCTCGCGCGTCCCCGGGTAGCCATTGTGAACCTTCTCCCCGATCACTCTCGATGCCGAAGAGGAGCCCCCGACCGATGCCGAATGCGCGTCAAACCGCGATCAAGACGATCGCCACCAAAGAATACGACCTGAACCAGATCGATTTCCGAACCACTTCACTCAAAGACCTGTTTGGGTCATGCGTGTTTAACGAAGAGGTCCAGAAAGCCCGGCTCCCCAAGCCCGTCTTCAAGGCCCTCCAGAAGACGATCAAGCAGGGTGCCCAACTCACCGACTCGGCGGTTGCCGACGCCGTCGCCAGTGCGATGAAGGACTGGGCGCTGGAACACGGTGCGACTCACTTCACCCACCTGTTCCAGCCCATGACTGGGCTCACTGCCGAGAAGCACGATAGCTTCCTCAGCCCCACCGGAACCGGCGTCGCCCTGGCCGAATTCAACGGCAAGGAACTGGTCAAGGGTGAACCCGACGCCTCCAGTTTCCCCAGTGGCGGCATCCGGGCCACATTTGAAGCCCGTGGCTACACCGGCTGGGATCCGACCAGCCCGGCTTACATTCGGGAGAACCCGAACGGTGCCACCCTCGTCATCCCGACCGTATTCGTGTCGTGGACGGGCGAAGCACTCGACAAAAAGACGCCCTTGCTGCGGTCAATGGAGGCACTGAGCCATCAGGCCCTTCGCATTCTCAGGCTGTTCGGGAACACCGAGGCCAAGAAGGTGTTCACCACCGTCGGCCCGGAGCAAGAATACTTCCTGATCGACAAGCATTTCCTGTACGCCCGGCCGGACCTGCTCAACTGCGGCCGGACCCTCTTCGGCACCAAGCCACCGAAGGGCCAGGAACTGGAGGACCAGTATTTCGGAACGATCCCGGAGCGCGTGATCGCGTGCATGGCCGATGCCGAGGCCGAGATGTTCCGGCTGGGCATCCCGGTCAAGACCCGGCACAACGAGGTCGCCCCGAGCCAGTACGAGATCGCTCCGATCTTCGAAGACTCGAACCTCGCGACCGACCACAACCAGCTCATGATGGACATCCTGCGGCGAACGGCCGACAAGTACGGGCTGGCCTGTCTGCTGCACGAGAAGCCGTTCGCCGGGATCAACGGCAGCGGCAAACACAACAACTGGTCGATGGCGACCGACACCGGCGAGAACCTGCTCAACCCGGGCGATAACCCGCACGAGAACGCGCAGTTCCTGGTGTTCTGCGTGGCGGTCATCCGGGCCGTCGCAAAGTATCCAGAACTCCTCCGCGTGAGCGTTGCCAGCGCCGGTAATGACCACCGCCTCGGCGCGAATGAGGCCCCGCCAGCGATCATTTCGATCTTCCTCGGTACCCAACTGCAGGACGTGATTGATCAGCTCGAACGCTCGGACCTCAAGTCGACCAAACAGGGCGGCTTCATGGAGATCGGGGTCAGCATCCTCCCGAAACTCCCCCGCGATGCCGGAGACCGCAACCGAACCAGTCCGTTCGCCTTCACCGGCAATAAGTTTGAATTTCGGGCGGTCGGATCGTTCTTCTCGATCGGCGGGCCGAACGTCGTTCTGAACACGATCGTTGCCGAATCGATCGACTTCATTGCCACATCGCTCGAGAAAGCGACCGCAGGTGGGAAGGATTTGAACAAGGCGATCCAGGATTTGCTCCCAGGGATCGTCAAGGAGTCGAAGAAGGTCATCTTCAACGGCGACGGGTATACCGAGGATTGGCACAAGGAGGCAGAACGCCGCGGGCTACCGAACCTGAAGGGGTCGGTCGATGCCTTCCCGATCCTGATCCGCAAGGACTCGATCGACCTGTTCGGCAAGTACAAGGTGCTCAGCGAGCGCGAACTCCAGAGCCGCTACTTCATCTACTGCGAGAAGTACGTGAAAGAGGTGACCATTGAGGCGGACATGATGGTCACGATCGCGAGAACGATGATTCTGCCGGCGGTCCTGCGGTATCAGGCAGAAGTGGCAGCGGCGGTAAATTCGACCAAGGCGGCCGGAGTGGAGAACAATGCCCAGTTAGAGCATCTCCGGGAGTTGACCAGCTTGCTCAGCAAGTTCCAGGGAGCGACTGCGAGCCTCCTGGAGGCCAACCACCACCATCCGGATGGCGATGCGTACGCCCATGCCAACTACATTCGGGACACGGTGGTCCCGCAAATGGCCGAGTTACGAACCTACGGTGACAAGCTGGAAACAATCGTCGCTGACGACCTCTGGCCGCTACCGACCTACCGCGAGATGCTGTTTATTAAGTAACCCACCAGGAATGGCCCGCAGATGATGCAGACCTACGGACGCAGATGAAATCTTGATCAAAACCAATCTGGTCTGATCTGGATTTCATCTGCGTCGAAGTCTGCGTCATCTGCGGGCCAAGTCTTCGCAAGGAATCAGGCGTCGACCACTTCGATCACGATACAAGAGACGTTATCGCGCGAGCCCTGATCGAGGGCAAGTTGGCCGAGCCCCTCGGCACAAGCCTGGACATCGGTCTGGTCGCTGATGTAGGAGGCGAGTTGATCGTCTGGGACGGCACCAGTGAGTCCGTCAGTGCAGAGGAGGAATCGGTCACCCGCGACGATGGGGATCACACCCACCTCCGGCCCTTCACCCACCTCTTTGCTTCCGAGGTATTTCCAGAGAACATGCCGGAAACGATGGTCCTTCGCCTCGGCAGGGGAAATGGTCTTGGCCTCAACCAGTGCTTGAGCCAGGGAGTGATCGACAGTGAGTTGCTGGATTCGCTTATTCCGGACCAGGTAGGCTCGGCTGTCGCCGACCCCGGCGATGTACATCTCCGACCCTTTCCGCCAAATCCCCATCACCACTGTCGTGCCCATATTCTTCATGTCTTTGTCGAGGGCACCCATCGCCATGATTTCTTCGTTCGCCTGCACAATTGCGCGCTTGGTCACTCCCTTCACTGTCTCCGGGTTCAGTTGGGGAGTCAGGTTTTTGCGGAGTTCGCGGGGAACAATCTCGACTGCCCGCTTGCTGGCGATCTCGCCAGCCGCCTGGCCCCCCATTCCGTCGGCGACAATACAGACCGTGAGGTCAGGAAATTGCTTGACCTCAATCGAGTCCTCGTTGTTTTCCCGGTAGTTTCCCAGCAAGCTGCACTTGCCGATGTTCAGCGTGAACGCCATGTGGCCGATCCCCCTAACGCACAGGCCACCGTCCCCCCTTGTTTGGGATCACAGAGGCCAGGCGCAACCGGGCGGTGTGGGCATGTCCGTCAGCGTTCCGGGTGCGGCGTTCCTGCCGTCGTGATTCAATCGCAACCCGGATGGCCGATGCGGGACCGCTGACCCGCGTCGTAATTGGTTTTCAGCATACAATGTTAGCAACTCGGGTGCAACACACCCGGCGCGAATCGGCGATTTCCGCGCCAGTCCCCCAAGTCACATTCGGGACACGTCTTCATCCCGGACTGCCCGCGAATCCTTACTCCTCGCACATTCCGTTCCGATCTGACGGCCCTCTGGGTTGTCTTCCCGCGCTGGGCATCAGACGATACACTGCCGCCCCGCCAACCTTTCCAAAGGGCTGTGCGGACCGCAGGGAGAGTGAGTGAGGAGAAGAGAGGCACCGTAAGTGCCCTTCCCCTGGTGATTTCCCGATTTGAGGGAGGCTGCATGGCAGCCGGCCGAACTGGATCTGTCGTGCTAGTCCACGACTGGCTCACTGGCATGCGCGGTGGGGAAAAGTGCCTGGAGCCCCTGGCTCGGCGCTGGCCCCAGGCCCAGCTCCTCACTCTGCTGCATAAACCTGGGAGCGTTTCCACTCCGATCGAGCGACTGAGAATTCGCCCGAGCTTGCTCAATCGGCTTCCTCGCGTCGACCGCTACTACCGCTACCTTTTACCGATCATGCCGCTGGTAGCGGAGTCGTGGCGGGTGCGCGAGGCCGATCTGGTCGTGAGCCTCAGTCACTGCGTCGCGAAAGCCGCGCGTCCGCCGCGGGGGGTGCCACACGTTTGCTACTGCTTCACCCCAATGCGGTACGCCTGGCACATGCAGGACGCCTACTTCCAGGCAGCAGGGCTCGCCAGCCGTGTCAAGGCCGTCGGAGTCGACCGGATTCTCACTGCCATTCGCCGCTGGGACCGCCGGACGGCCGACCGGGTCACCCATTTCATCGCCATCAGCCGAACCGTCCGGGACCGCATTCGGGAGTGCTACAACCGCGAAAGCGTGGTGATTTACCCTCCTGTCGATACCGCGTTCTACACCCCCGCGCCGGTCCGTCGGGAGGACTTTTACCTTGTTGTCTCAGCACTCGCCCCTTATAAGCGGTTCGACCTCGCGATCGCAGCCTGCTCCCAACTGGGGAAGAAGCTGGTTGTCATCGGCACCGGCCAGAACGCCGAAAAACTTCGGGCAGTTGCCGGCCCTGGGGTCGAGTTCCTGGGGTGGCAACCGGACGAAGTGATCCGGGACCACCTGCGCCGAGCGAAAGCCTTACTCTTCCCCGGCGAGGAGGATTTCGGGATCGTCCCGCTCGAAGCGCAGGCCTGTGGCTGCCCGGTGATCGCTTTTGGTCGCGGGGGTGTGACCGAGACTGTCCGACCACTCGGCGGGGGGGCAGACCCAACCGGCATCTTCTTCGAGGAGCAGACCCTGGATTCGGTGGCTGAGGCCATCGAGCGGTTCGAGCGTGAGGCGGACCGCTTCGATCCGCGAGCCGCCCGACGCCAGGCGGTCCACTTCCGCGCAGAGCGGTTCGAGTCCGAGCTGTTCGGATATCTCGACCGTGTGCTGGCAGGTCGGCCCGAGCCTGTGCTCAAACGGGCAGCGTGATCCCCATCGTCGGAGTGGGTGTCGGGCGGTAAGATGACTGTCAGGTCTCAGGCAGGCGGAGGGAGACAATCGACCAGCGGGATTGGGTGC
>PLDW01000122.1 GCA_003136315.1 Gemmataceae bacterium
CATCAATTGCATTGTGGCGTAAAGGCGTCCAAAACAAGGGCTAAAGCCCAAGAAAAAGCGTTTCATCACTGCCGTTGAAACGGCGTGGCTTTCGCGGGCTAATGCCCGGAACTGTAACGTTTAGGACCACCGGACATAACCCCTGGACTGGGAGGCAGAGTGGAGTCAAACCGCCCTTTGGCTCCCCCTTCCTTCTTAGGGAAGGGGGTTGGGGGGTTCGGTTCTTTCCGTGGCCTTTGGCTCCCCCTTCCTTCTTAGGGAAGGGGGTTGGGGGATTAGGTTTTGGCCGCTCGTCCTTAACCCAGGCCGGGTTGTACAAGGTGGGCGGGAGATCCGCATCGATCAAGAATGACCTCGGCGGCAAGATAGCCGCTGCGAACCGCTCCTTCCATCGTTGCCGGCCAACCCGTCGCTGTCCAGTCCCCAGCAAGCACCAGATTCCCGACCGGCGATCCCTGGGTCGGCCGCCAGCGATCCACACCGGGGACCGGGCTGAACGTGGCGGTGTGTTCGGTCACAACCCGACTCCGAAGCAGTTGTGCCAGACGAGTTTCCGGAAACACGCGACCGAGTTCCTCGGTTACCTGGCGTCGAATGTCCTCCGCCCCCGCTCCCCGCAGCAGGCGAGCCGCGCTAACCACGACCTGAAGGTAAAATTCGCCCGGGGCGACCTGGCCGCGGTTGAAGACCCACTGCCCCAGGCAATCGACCAGAACCGCATGGGGTCGAGCGAGTGCCGGCCGATCGTACCACAGATGGACGCTCGTGATCGGCGACCCGCTCAGGTTCTTCACGTTCCCGAAATACGCATCCCGGGCGACGAGATCCTCCGGAAGCAGGTCCGTCACCCGTTCAAACGGCACGGCCAGGACGTACCAGTCGGCTGCCAGGGTCGACCCATCGCGAAGCGCAGCGTGCGAGACCGATCCCGAGGAGTGACGCAGAGCAGATGATGAACCAGCCCCTCCGCTGGGCTCGTTCTTTCCTCCATTTGCCATGAGTTCCAGCTTCCGAACTCCCGCATTCTCCCGCAACTCGACCTGACGGCGATTCAGCCAGCCCCGGAGTTCCTCTCCGTAGAACCGGCCCAACGGGACGGTCGGAACGTGAACCACAAAGCCGTCCCGGTGCCGGACGAACCCGTCGCGAAACACTTTCCGGGCATACTTCAGCCCCACCCGGTCGACCGTCTCGTTGAGAGCGCTCACCAGGACCACGCCCCAGAACCGATCGATGGTCCGCTGGTTCTGGCGGTGTGTCCTGAGCCAGTCGAGCAGTGGTGGATCGGCATCGGGCGACTCCCGGAGCATCGCGAGCACGCCGTAAGCGACCCGGAGTTTGTCGAGTGGGGTGAGGTAGTGGGCTCCCAGGAGAGCCCGACCGAGGTGGAACGGAGCCGGCCACGGGTCCGCCTTGAACACGCTCGACCGGCGATCAGGCGTGACGAACGTGAGTTTCGGCTGCGGAGCGAGCAGGTGGTCGATCCCGACAGTCCGGCAGAAGTGGGTGAAGTTGGTGCAGCAGCCCATACTCACGTGCTGGCAGGCATCGACGAGTTGCCCGGTACTGGAATCGGTAAACGAGCCGGCCCGACCGCCCAGCCGCTGTCGCGACTCCAGCACGGTCACCCGGAACCCTCGCAGTGCCAGGGCCACGGCCGCCGACAACCCGGCCAATCCCCCACCAATCACGAGCACCCGATTCACGCCATCCCCCGGACTTGAGCACCCAACCCCTGGCGATGAATGCTTAGTCCCGGTTGGTCAGCATGTCCACGACCCAACACCCCCGGACGTGCGGCCCCGGTCCCCGACAGTGATCCAGGACATCGGGGTTCTCGCACCCGGCGTCCTGGAGAGCGTCAGCGAGGATCGGGAGGCGGTCGAAGGCACGCTCGGCGTAGATACCTTGTGCAAGAGTGAGGACGGTGGAGGTGAGCCAAGAGGGATCGAGAGTAATGGGGCGGAAAGGGTTGCTGAAGATGCAACCGAGCGAACTCGCCTGATAAAGATGATCTTCTTCTGGGTCATATGGGTCACAGACCGTAGCAGCAATCGCAGCATCCGCCGATTCGCTTGATGCGAATCCCGCAGAGGCTTGTGTCGCCCATGCGGCGGCCCGAGAAGCGTGGAAGGCTGCATCATGCAGGTGGTGAGTTGCCTCCCATGCAGCATCCCACATCACCTGCAACTCTACCGCTGTCAGGATACCATCCGCAAATTCTTCTGCTCGCTCGATTGCTTCCTTACTTCTGGGATCACTGAGATAACGCCAGATCCGGCGGCAACACGCACATGCGAACAGCCTCAGTTTCCGGTCGCTTGCCTTGCCCTGGAGAAATTCAAGCATTGAAGTTGGGTCAGTCCCCGTCAGCCATTCTACCTCGGTCATCGATCGCCCTCGGTTGAACCCCTGTTCGATCATATCTGGAACAGAAGTCAGCCGAAATCCTAACTCGTCAGGATTTCGGGACGAGTGCGACCGTGTCGATACCCCGAGATCCCTTCCCCGGGTGCGTGGCTCAGATGTGGTACATGAGCGAGATTTCGTTGGCGACTGGCTTGGCCCCCTTCAACCGGAGCTTGGGCTTTTCGAGGACCACGGTCGTGTCGGCCGGGACAGATTCGGTCAGCCAGACGTTCGAGCCGATCACCGCCCGCTCCCCGATCACGGTCTGGCCGCCGAGGATGGTGGCGTTGGCGTAAACCACCACCTCATCCCGCAAGGTGGGGTGCCGCTTGTAGCCACCGTGGATGAGTCCACCATCGTCGTCCTTGGTGAAACTCAGCGCTCCCAGGGTCACGCCCTGGTAGAGCTTCACCCCGCGGCCAATTTCGCATGTCTCCCCGATGACGACCCCGGTCCCGTGATCGATGAAGAACCCCGGCCCGATCGTTGCGCCCGGGTGGATATCGATCCCGGTCTTCGAGTGGGCCAACTCGGTCATCATCCGCGGGATGAACGGGACTGCAAGCTGGAAGAGTTCGTGGGCCACCCGGTAAACCGTGATCGCTTCCAGCCCGGGGTAGCTGAAGATGATCTCGTGATGGCTCCGGGCCGCGGGATCGCCGCGGTAAGCAGCCCCCACATCCTCTTCGAGGATTTTTCGCACCCCTGGAAGTCGGCGGAGCAGTTCCACGGCTTTTGGCTGGGCGATTTTCTCGCAATCCACGTGGGGGGACTCGTGGCAGAGTTCGTGACGGAGCGCCCGTGCAATCTGCATCGTGAGCTTATCGTGGAGCGAGTCGATGAGGCTGCCGACGTAGTACCCGATATTCCCAAGATGCAGATTCTGCCGCTTTCCGTACCCCGGATAGAGCACCTCGTACAGATCCCCGATAATTTCCGCGACGGCATCCCGGTTTGGCAGCGGTTCGTGCCCGAGATGGTTCATCTGGCTGCATTCGGTGTACGTCTCGACCAGGTGGTCCGTGATCTGAGGCAATTCGTCCTTCAGCCGAATGTCCGTCGCCATACCAACTCCTTCCCCCGATCGCGGCCAGGGGCTTCAAAGGCCAGGGCTGGAAGCCGTCTGGACCGACTGTATGGATCGTACAGGGCGATCTCGGCCATCGTCAACAACCCTGTCTTCTCGTTCGGGTGTGTGGCGGGCGAGGTTCAGCAATTCCGCCAGGTCGAGGAGTGACCCGAAGCGCGGCAATCCGCCCGGCCGATCCCATGGGATTGCATGAACCCTTGGCAGTGGCTCCGACTCAGGAATCGGCTGGAGGCGATTTGGGGAAAAATTCTCGAGTTCACAAAGTCTTTGAAGACAATGAGTTGTGACAAAATTGATGGGAGAAATGAGACTTTCCTGAGGTTTGGCATCGGGCCTGCTTTACTCTCGGTTAGTGAATCCAGCACCGGGTGGACAGGTGGGCCGAGGGGAGAGGCGGCTCATCTGCTAACACGGAAGACGGATTCGCTAAAAATCAACCATCCGGGTGACTCGGCTGAGGGGAGAGGCAGCCGACCACCCGGGTGGTTTGTTTTATTTCAGGCGCTCTGACACCTGCCATGCTTTGAAAAACCGCGGAAAACCAGGGGATTGACGCCCTGTAATGGCAATCAGAGAGCATCAGCCCTTGGGGTTATTTCTTCGCCTCGGCCCGTCTGACCGACTTGATGACCACATCCGCTTTCGGCTCGGACGGTTTTCCCCGGGGGACTGGCTTCTTCTCAACCTTTTCGATCTTGTCGACCACGTCCATCCCTTCGATCACCCGGCCGAACACGCAGTACCCAATCCCCTCTTCCTTCTTGTCCAGCATGGTGTTGTCAACGGTGTTGATATAGAACTGGCTGGTGGCGCTATCCGCCGCCGAGGTTCGGGCCATGGCGATTGTCCCACGAATGTTGGATAGCCCGTTGGCCGCCTCATTCTTGATGGGGTCCTTGGTTGGGCGGGGCTTGCCACCCGGCTCCATCCCTCCACCCTGAACCATGAACCCCTCAATCACCCGGTGGAAGACGAGTCCATCGTAATGCTTGTCATCCACGTAAGCGAGGAAATTCTTGACCGTTCCGGGGGCCTTGTCCTCGTACAGCTCGACCTTGATCGTTCCGAGGCTCGTCTCGATCACGACCACCGGGTTGGCAGCCCGTGCGGCCCCGGCAGAGATCATTCCGAGGGCCACGAAGCAAAGCACCACTACCTTGACCGACAGCATCAGATCGCCTCCATGTGTGTGAGAAAAGCCAGACGGTCCTGAGCCGTCCCAGGCCGCCCGGCCCGATTGCGCGTGAATCGCGGCTGGGTGGCATGTCCTCCCGGTCTGGCACAGAACCGGTCGGCGTGTGACCTGCATTCTAGCGGCCAGGAGCCCGCCCGGCGTGGAGGATTCTCGACTGCATAGCAACCTCTCGATTTCTTGGCACGCTGCGCAAATTTCGAGGCTTCACGCGCGGCGGGGAAAACATCTTCTTTGCATGCTGCGCCAATTATCGTCGGCTCTCTTCGGCGTTAGCAGGGATTTCGGCTATTCCCTCGGCAAGCAAGTATTCACAAGCCTGAAGCGCCAGCGAAGGACAGCNNAGGATATGGTCCAGGATAACTTCCCGAACATGCCCACTCAAAGCAGTGGGCATGGCACCCGGCAACTGTTCGAGAGATCCCGCTTGCCACTCACGCCGGGTCACGGGTGCCATGCCCACTGCTTTGAGTGGGCATGAATACAGCAGTACCGTGCTGGTTCCACTATAACGGATTCGGGAAGTTATCCTGAACCAGATCCTTATTCCGTTGCGGCTCTGCCGCGCTGTGTCATCTGCGGGCCATTGCCTTGGTTCTGATCACGTTCCGTTACGGCCCTACCCCAGCCGGACCCGGGCGATTTTACGACCCAGCCGCACCACCATTCCGTCACAGACCGGCACGTTCGCCTTGGCGTCGGTAGGCTTGACACGTTCCGGCCCGTAATTGAACGCTCCTTCCTGGATCTTGCGCCGAGCTTCCCCGTTGCTCTCGGCCAACTTCGCCAGCACGATCAGTTTGATGGCTGCGATCTCGCCCCCGACCACATCCGTTGCCAGTATTGGCACTTCGGTGATGTGTTCGGGGTCGCCCTTGTCCTCGAACTGCTTCTTCCACTCGGCCAGCACCTCGTCGGCCCCCGCCGAGCCGTGGTAGAACCGCACGATCTCGGCCCCCAGCGACTTTTTCGCTTCGTTCGGCTTCCCGAGAAGAATCTGATCAATCTCGCTGGGAGTGCGGTCGGAAAGAAGCGTGAACCACTCCCGCATGAGTTCGTCGGGAATCCGCATCGTCTTCCCGAACTGATCGCGGGCCGGTTCGTTGAGCCCGATGTAGTTGCCGGCCGTCTTGCCCATCTTCTTTTCGCCATCGGTCCCCTTGAGGATCGGGAGCGTCAGGCAAATTTGCGGCTCCTGCCCGGCAGCCCGCTGGAGATCCCGACCGACCATCAGGTTGAACAACTGTTCGGTCCCACCCAGTTCGACATCGGCCCGGATCTCGACCGAGTCGTGCCCCTGCATGAGCGGGTAGAGGCACTCGTGCAGGTAGATCGGAGTTCCGGCCGTCACCCGCTTGCTGAAGTCGTCTCGCTCCAGCATCCGCTGCACGGTCATGTGACCCAGGAGCTTGAGCATGTCCGCGAACCCGAATCGGTTGAACCACTCCCCGTTCGGCCGAACTTCGGCCCGTGTCACATCGACCACCTTGGCGATCTGTGTCAGGTAGGTCGCCGCGTTCCGCTCGATTTGCTCGGTCGTCAGACCCTCCCGCGACTTGTCCCGACCGCTCGGGTCACCGACAGCCGCGGTCGCTGTTCCGATGATGAGTACCGCGGTGTGTCCAAGTTCCTGGAACTGACGGAGTTTGCGGAGCGGGACCGTGTGCCCCAGGTGGACGTCAAATCCGGTGGGGTCGATCCCGTATTTGATTCGCAGCGGGGTTCCGGTCTCCCGGCTGCGTTCCAGCTTCTTGCGAAGTTCCGCCTGCACTTCCACATGTGCGGCCCCGCGGAGAATCACCGCGAGTTGCTCATCGACCGGGGGAAACGCAGGCATGGGGAACCTCAACCCAAGAGAATCGGGCGGCTGGTTGTGGCTGCCGCCAAAAGTGTGATCTTACCGGTTTGTCCCGGGGAGCGGCCAGGAACTGGGACGGGCAAGGCTGTCGGCGTACGCCGGGGTGTCGTCGAGGCCATCCACCACACAAAACACGACCGGTGCCCGTACCGTAGTTAGTTTATAACTTCGTTATGCATGTCCGAGAAGGAGGTCAACCGCCCAACAGCCCCGCATATGGACACTCGGTTGTCGGCAGTGGTTCAGGATGTCCTCGTTCTCGCACCCAGCATCTTGAAGGGCATCAGCAAGGATTGGGAGACGATCAAAGGCACGCTCGGTGTAGATGCATTCGGCGAGCGCGAGAACGGTGGAGGTGAGCCAGGAGGGATCGAGGGCGACGGGGCGGAAGGGGTTGCCTATGACGCAATGGAGGAATCTTGTATGGGTTGCCTTCGCCTTCATAACGTCGTCACCGGTTCCTGCTCCCCATTGTTCAACTCCCTCAGCAACCTCAGAGGCATTGAGGGGGAAGCCCGCTGCCATAGCTGCGGCGTGGCTATGGCAGTCAAACGTCTCATATTCAGCCACCCATGCAACAGTGATGGCTGCTCGGTGGGCAGCTTGGCATTGCCTTTTCCTCGCCGCACCATCTGCGAATCGCTCGGCAACTTCGACCGCTTTTCGACTGCGTTCATCGGTGAACAGGTGCCAAATGTGTCGGCAGCATCCAACAGCGAACAGGCGCAACTTCCTCTCGCTGGCTTTGCCACTTAGGAAGTCCAGCATCGGCATCGGGTCGGTCGCCGCCAGCCATTCCGCTTCGGTCATCGGTGGCCCTCGGAGAGATGCTCGTTGTCCCGACCCCGGCAGGGGTCGCAGCAATTAGCCGGTGGTCGAGCGCAGCTCTACCACCGGTGGCGGGGGCAACCACCCCAACCTGACACCCCCTGCCTCCCTCCGGTTTGCGCAGCTTTGGGCTCAATTCGTGTTCGCGTCATCCCCAGCCCACCGCCCCGGTGGTATCGCTGCGCTCAACCACCGGCTAATCGCTTCGACCCCTACCGGGGTCGTTCTACGATCTCGACTTTCCAACCGAGGCCGCCTTTTCTGACCCGGTCATTCAGGTTTGGACGGGGTACGGGCTCGCCTTCCAAGGTTCACGCGATCCCAAATCGGTCAAGGGCCGCGTCCGGGTAGCGGAAGAAGAGTTCTTCGCCGCGCACGATGGGGCGATTCACACGCAAGACGACCCGATCCCCCTCCGCGATCCGGTCGAGGTTCGGGTCGGGGGAGTGGTTGACCAGGCCGCCGAAACCGAGGGGGATGAGGAGCCGGTCGCCAATGCGGAACTTGTGGCAGTCTGCGAAATGCGAACACATATCCGATACCGATTCCCGTCGGACAAGCACCCCGATCACTTCCAACTCCGCACCGGCAGACAGGTCGATCCGTGCGAACACCCCCATCCCAGCCCCCGGGATGGTGGACGGGCGAAGTTCAAACCGGTCGTCGGTTTCATCGATCAAGACAGGCATGAACGGTGACCTGGAGGCCGACCAGGGCTGACGCCCTGGGCTACTATCTGACGGCCCCTTTGGGGCCTCAATCCAATGGTTTTCCGTCCCAAAGGGACGGTGGATAATAGCCCAGGGTGACAACCCTGGGGGCTGATCTCACTTCACCCACGGGGAGACCCGCTGCCAGATCGCCCACAGCCGGGCGCTGAGAGTCCCGGCGTCCGAGGCGATCCGGCCGACCACTTTCCGGTACGCCCGGCCAATCCCGACCGGGGTGTCCTTCGGAGCACACGAACCGGCCGCGGTTCGGAGGTGCTCCTTTGCCTCCGCAAATGCTGCGGCCTTTCCCCCCGGCCCAGCGCGTCGGACCATGATCGCTGCCTCGGCCAGAGCAAGCACCAGTCGGACCCCGTCCGACACCGTGACCGAATCGACCCGCGTGACCTGGGCAGCGGCTTCCTCGGCCTGGCCGCTCAGCGCCAGGTCGAGGGCGATCCAGGCCCGGAACTCGGCGAGGGCCGGGTCGGGGCCGCCAACGCGGATTGCTGCCCGACACACCTCGACCGCGCGGTCGTCCTGGTCGAGCGCTCGCAAGGCCAGAGCGAGTGGGCGGAGCATCCAGACCTCCAACTTCTCACGCTCCCGGTAGTCCGCCAGCCAGGCAGCGGCCAGGGCGAAGTGACCCGCGGCCACCAGCGCTGCCCCGGCTCTCGCCCACGCCGGATCGTCGGCCCGGAGAATCTCGCTGTGCTTCTGGACAATTCCCTGCACCGGCTTTCCGGACTCTGCGACCGCCCAGGCATACGCCAGAACTGCCTCCCGTCCGGCCGACGGGTTGACGGCGAGGAGTTCGGGGAGCCGGTCGGCCACCGCATCCAGTGGCCCGGCGGTGGCGGCCCGCTCGGCCCAGAGACCCGCCAGATCGGGATTGGCGTCGGGGGCAAGCGCGAGGTCTTTCATCTCCGCGGTGAGCCGAGTCCCCCACCCCTCGGCGTCGAACGCTCCAACCGCCTCCCGGAACACCCCCCGAGCGACCGCCGGGTCGGCGGCCAGTCCGCGGAAGTGCATCAATGCCTGCTCGAGTTCGCCCTGTCGACAAGCCACCTGGACCGCCCGCAGGCGGACCAGAGGTCCGTCGGTATGCTCACGGAGAATGGCCAGGGACCGGGCCGCTCCCGCCGTGTCTCCGGTTGCGAGCTGTTCGGTGATCAGGTTCATCCCGGCGACCTCAAAGGCCGGGTCAATCTCGAATGCTCGGGCGAAGTCAGCCAGGGCCCCGCGACGGTCTCCGACACCTCGCCTGGCTTCGCCTCGATACACGTAGGCGAATGGGTTTTGGGGCTCCAGCTTCACGAACTGCTCAGCCGCCTCCAGACACTCTCGGTATCGACCGGCCGCATCGTACCAGGCCGCCAGTTGTCGCCATCCGAGGATGAAGCCGGGATCCTCGTTGACGATCGCCCTCATCATCCCGATGGCTTTGCCGCGATCCCCCCGGCGAGCCTCGATCCAGGCCGCCCGGCCGCGGAGTTCCTGGGGTGGAGGGTCGCCCAGGTCGGAAGGCCGACAGGCGGCCAGGGCCTCCTCGAACCGGCCAGCCAGGGCCAACTGTTCCGCTTTACTATCGTGCCCCGGAGCAAACTTGGGATAGGCTTTGATCGCTGCCTCGGCTGCCCGCAACCGGGTATCTGGGTCGGCCTCCTGGCCGTCCCGAGAGTCGATCCAGAAGACGGGTGCCCACGGGTGGAACGGACCGCCACTCTGCCACGACTCCCGCAGCACACGCAAGGCGCGGTCTTCCCACCCGGCCGTCCGCATTTCCGTTAGCCCCGCCTGGATCGGAAATGGGGACTGGCCGGGACCTTCGCACACCTCGGCGAACGCCCGTGTGGCCCCCTCTGCATCTCCCGTCTGACAGGCGAGCTGGAGTTGCTTGACTGCTACTTCCGGCCCGGCCAGGTGCTCCTGGAGGACAGCCAACACTTGCCGGGCGTCCCGGTACTCCTGGTCCGCGAGATGGGCATCAAACAGGATGGCAGCCGCCGGAGAGTAGCCGAGGCTGGCCTTGAGCGCTTCCCGCAGATCCGCCTTGCCACCGTCGCGGTCCTGGGTCTGGAGTTTCGCCTCTCCGCGCATCGTCAGCGCGACCGGGTGCCCGGGTTGGAGCCGGACAAGTTCAGACGCAGCCTGGAGGTATTCCTGCGGCCGGCCGGTCTCGTTATACCATTCCGCCAACTGGTGCCAGCCCCAGAAGTACTTCGGGTCAACGGCGACCAGTGCCTGCATGGGGGGAATCGCAGCCGCGTAGTTCCCTCGTTTGGCCTCAACCCACGCCATCCGGCCCTGGAGGACGAACGGCAGGTCGGCAACCAGTTGGGTTGGCCGCGCGGCGGCCAGGGCTTCATCATATCGACCCATCTCGGCGAGTCGTTCCGCTCGAAGGTCGTGGGCCTCGACGATCTTGGGATCGAGGGCAACGACTCGGTCAAGAGCCGCGAGCACCTCGTCGTTGTAGCGCGGATGGTGCAAGAGACGGGTGAGCCTCAGCCACACTCGCGGATCACCAGGACGATCCCGGGTCAGTTCTCGTGCCAGTTCAGCCGGTTCGTCGGGAACCTCCAGACGGTCGGCCCAGAGCTGGATTGCGTGCCACGCCCAGTCGTACCCGGGCTCATGTCGAACAGCCGTCTTCGCCCGATCAAGGGCCTCGCGTGACCGCCCGGCCTCCCAGAGCCACTCGGCCAGAAACCCATGCGCC
This sequence comes from Gemmataceae bacterium, assembly GCA_003136315.1. Lineage (GTDB taxonomy): Bacteria > Planctomycetota > Planctomycetia > Gemmatales > Gemmataceae > Urbifossiella. The sequence continues at coordinate 10,807 of PLDW01000122.1, forward strand.
ATCGGGTCGAGTGGGGACCGGGCGACGTTCCGCTGGAGCACCACGACCGCATCGTCGACCTCGCCCGCATCGTTCAGCGATTCGGCCAGTTCCCGTGCTGCCGGTGACCACCCGGGGGCAACCTCAACCGCCTGCCGGAGAGCGTCCAGGCGGCCCTCCGGATCTCCCATCGCGTGGCACACCTGAGCGCGGTCCAGCCAGAGCTTGGCCACCAAAGGAGACCGGCCGGTCGCCTCTCGGGCGAGTGAGTGCGCCTCCTCCAAACGGTTCAGCCCAGCCATCTGTTGAATCACGACCGACCACGCTTGCCACAGGTCTGGCCGGGCATCCAGAAACTCCTCCAACCGCTCGAGCAGGTCGACGTGCTCATCCGGTTCAGTGAACACCTGATGAGCCTGTGCCACGTACGCGACAAGCCCCTCCCCGGTGTGCGGCTGTCGGCGGAGTTCGTCTGCCACGAAACCCAGGGCCTCCTGCTTCTCGTCTTGGCCGCGGCTTAGTTGCACCAACTCCGCCACGAGCGACTCCTGGTCGATGTTTCGGCGAAGTCCGTCACGGATCGTCGCAACCGCGTCGTCGGCACGGTCGGCCCGGCGGAGCACCTGGGCGATCACGCCGTAATACCAGGGGTGCCCGGGCTCGAGTTCGCCCGCCCGTGTCACGGCCGCGAGGGCCTCGGGAAGTTGTTTGCGGTCGGCCAGAACGAGGGCTCGCTGCCGCAGCGCCCAGGCATCCTTGGGGCACTCCTCGATCATGTCTCGAATCACCCGATCCGCATCAGCGTCCGGGTCGCCGGAGAGGAACTCGGCCCGCAATTTCTGGAGCGGGTGGGAGTGCGGGAACCGCTGACACGCCTGCCCGAGGTGAGCGCGTGCAGCAGCTCGCCCGTCGGTCTCGGTGAGCAGAGCCACGGCGGTCCGGTGTGCCTCGATTAACAGCGGATCGAGTTTCAACACTTCGAGTGTGTGGACCACGGCTGCCGACAGGTCCGGCTTGACACGGGCAACCCGGGCCGCAGCCCGATGCCACGCAATGGGAGGGACCAGCTCCCGGGCTGCCAGCAAGTCCGCGTCCGCATCGGCAGCGCGATCGAACCCGGCGTGACACTCGGCCCGGAACAGGAGCAGATCCCCGAGGGCGGAACCCCCTCCCCTGGAGGGAAGGGCGTTCTCAGCGGTCTTCTCGGCAGAGGAGATCGGGGAATCCGATTGCCGGAGCTTTCGGACCGCCTGGTCGATCGCAGCGAACGCTTGTTCAGGCTCATCCCGGTCGATGAGGGCCGTGTACAGGGCACGGGCGGCCGCTGGAGTCGGGACAGCCGCCCGGCCGGCTCGCTGCTGGAACAGCCGGACCGCCTCTGGAACCTGGTCGGTTGCCCGCGCGGCCCGGAAATAGGCATCGGCGAACTGATCCTCACGGTCTTCAAGCGTGCAAGCAAAGCGATACACCTCCGCCGCGTCCTCGAACCGGCGGTGTTCCCACCACTGGGTAGCCAGGAGGTAGTATCCGGCCGCAGCCGCTGGCCGATTCCGGACCGACCGGCGGAGCAACTGCTCAGCCTCCCCCTGTCGATGCGGAAGTGGGAGCAGCATCTGGGCGAGAGACTGCATCAAGAGTGGTTCAGCATCGGCCGATCGACCTTCAGCCTCAAGAAGTTCGAGACGGTCAGTCAGCCGGTTCAACTCCCGGAGGGCAGACACCTTTGCCATCACAAACGTGGGATCGTGTGGGAAGTCCCCAAGCAGAGAGTCGAGTGCATCGAGCAGTCGTACGGGGTGGGCATCATACCGGACCAGCGCCAGTGTCCCGGCCTTGGCCAGCCGGTGGCCAGGAAGTTCCGCCTGAAGCTGGTCGTGGGCTGCCGCAGCCGCCGGTCGATCATGGACCAGGAGCGGTTTCTGAACGGCGTACAGGAGATCGTAAGCCCTGACATCCGGGAGCCCGAGCCCCTCCAGTCGCTGAGCGACTGTGGTTGGGACAACTGCGAGACATCGTGGGCCGGTCGACCGGAACCGGTCGATGACAGCAGCCAGCGGCGTTTCCGCTGGGCGGAGATCCGCAGCTTCGCCAAGGAATACTGTGTTCTTCACCCGATCCACCCCAATCACAAGCCGCGTCTGGGAATACCCGGCCTCGACCAGTGTGAGGAGGAACGGAATCCGGCGATCGACGAGGGTAGCAGCCGCGTCTGGGGTCAGGGTAAACTCCCGGGCCACCCACCCAGCCTGTTCGGCCCGTTCCCGTTCGGCCGCGTCGGGCAAGCCGTCTTGGGGGGGGGCTGCCTCGGCCGGTGGGTTCGGAAGCGGGTGCCCCCAGTATCGAGAGAGCAGATCATACGCCGTCGGCTGGGTCCGATCGAATGACAGGTCCACCGGGAGGACGATGCGATGGGGTCGCGTCGCGAGGGTGTCTGACCGTGCTGGTGTCTGATCGTGGCCTGGTGAGAGGAGGGATGAGGAGCTGTTGGAACGCGGGGGGATAACCCCGGGGGTTGTTGGTTCACTGCTCACTGCGGCACGGCTAACCCCCACCTCGTCCCTTTGGGTTTCACCCCCCCACCCTGCCAATTGCTCGGCGAAATGGGTATAGAACGCTCCCCCCGCAGCGCGGGCGGACTCGGCGGCCCCGGAGTAATTGCCAAGAAGGTATGCCGTGTCGGCCCGGCGGGCGGCCAGCCACTTTGCCACCTCCGGCTCCATCAACGGGGACAGATCTGCGTACCGGTCGAGGCTGCGGGCAGCGTCCGCGTGGTGGCCGAGGTCGTTCTGGAGCGAGGCCAGTTGGGCGACGACCAGCCCACTTTCCAGATGACTGTCGGCTTCGGTAAGGAATTCGAGGGCTTCGCGGTCGCGACCGAGCCGCATGAGGGTGTGGGCAACGGCCTGAACCCCTGGCCGGAACCACGGTTGCAGGGCGAGTGCCCGGCGGCCAGCCACCAGAGAGTCGTCGAGCCGGTCGGCCAGTTCGTAGGCACTGGAACGTTCGATTGCCAGCCAGGGCCGGTCGGGAGCGACCGCCTCCGCACGGTTCAGCCACCGCTCGGCCCGGTCGAAGTCACGAAACCTCGCGGCAACAAACCCGTTCAAGGCGAGCCAGTCCGCGTGCAGTTCGGGGGGGGCATCGGACCAGTCCGGGTGGCGACGGAGGAACTGCCAGGTTGCGAGCGGCCCAAACCGCTCCAACCGATACCGGGCGTGGTAGTACAACGCTTCCGGATGTGAGGGGGTGGATCGGTACGCGATGGCATGCAGTTGCCGACCGAGTTTGGGCGCTCCAAGCTGGATCGCCAGCCGCCCGCCGATTAGCCGGGCCGGAGTGCTGGTCCAGGCCCGGAACGGACCGAACCCGGTCGCCACTTCATACGCCAGACGGTATCGGCCCCGGCCGTACAGTTCCCGGATGCGCAACACGTCAGCGGGTGAGATGTCCATTCAGAAGGAGTCCGTCTCGGGAGTCCACAGGTGCAACTCGGGTCGGGTTTCCAGTTTCGATTTTATCAGTTCACGTTGAAGACGCAGGGTCTTGAGACCGGCTCCTAACCCGCTGGAGCTGTTCTCAATTTTCGACTCGAACGTTAAGGCGACCTGCAGAAGAAACATCCCCACACCCGGGACAGCCAACCTCGGGCCATTCCAGAGAGTGGCCCTAACGAAATCTTAGTGGCCGCCCGGGACAGATTCACACATCTCAGGCATGAACGTTCAACCTCGCCGCCAGGAGGCTCAGGACGGGCGACAACCCTGCCCGTCCCGACCGAAGGGGAGAGGGCTCTCCCGCTCACACAGTCATCCCGGGCCATCGGCCGGAGCCGCATCGGCAAGTGGACCGAGTTGGTTGATCATCGACCCGAGTTGGCCGATCCGCATCCCGTACCGGTCCAGGAACTCTCCCATCACGAACTCATCATCAAGGGAGTCCCCGATCTCCTTTAACCGGTTGGTCAACTCACGGATCAGTTCCAGGTACGCCCGCTCCAACACGGGCAGCGACTGCTTACAGGCTCCCCCGGCCTCCGGGAACTCTCCGGCCCAGCGCGCCAGGAACGCCCGCCATCGGGAGGTGTTGTCCTGGGCCGCTTGCTGGGCCCTGAGCAGGGCCAACTGATCACGTTGGAGTTCGACCGACTGGCGAAGCAGGTCGGCGATTTCCAACATGCCCGGGGGTGGTTCAGGCATCACCAAGGGAGGAGGGGGGGTCACATAAATCGGTGCGTTCATTGCGGTATCTCGGGTCGGCAGGGCGGCGACGGGGGTGGCACGCGGAATTATACAGACCTTTGCGACCCACCAAAAGCAACCTTTGGGGGGGATTCGGGGGTTAAGACAAGATCGGGGGAGACCAAACACAGGGTAGGGAAACGAACGAGCCGCCCGGCTGGGGGGGCCGGGCGGCTCGCAGGGGAAGAAATACGGACAGGGCAGCGATCATCCGGACCGGAGACGGACGCCCATTGACTGGGGGAGGGCGTTCCGAGAAACCAGTTCGGTCCCGGTCGGCTGTCTGGGGGACAGATCTCACCGGTGACATCGGCTTCTGGGGGAGAACCGACTGGATATTTTTCCGTTTGAAGCACAGATCGTGCCAATTCTCGATATCAGCTCACGTGTTCCACGCAAACTCTTTGATCCCAGAGAGATACGAAAAGTCGATGGCAGATTGATCGCGCTCTGTTCAGGCCAGGGTGTAAATTCGCGACACGCAATTGCAAGACTTACCGGGCAAGAATTACAACCCTGGGCTTTAGCCCGTGAAAGCCACACCACTTCAGTGGTAGTGGATAAAACGCTTGACTGCGCCACCTAGACAACTCGACTCCATCTGTCCGTTGCGGAAGTCACGCACCCAGCGGACACGAATGCGAGAAGACCTTAACTGCTATGGGATGACATAGCATAGGTGAAAACCCTTAGAAGCCGCTACCCTTCAGGGTCAGCGGAGTCATCACCCGACCAGTGTTCCCGGTCGGTAATCGATTTCCTGGACTGCGGGCGGAGCGCCAACCCCAAGGAGCCCCAGTGGTCGGATGTGGTCGAACTCGATCCCCACAACGTGGTCGAGATCGACGACCGTCAGCGTCTGCTTCACGACCCCCTGCCCAAGGTGGTCCTTGACGCGCATCTGGTCCACCGTGAGGAGAACCCGCTCGTCGGGAAGCAAAAAGACGCTGTTGGCAGGGAGTCGCCCGGTCGCAACTCGCGGAGCGTATGCCTTTTGCCCACCGGTCATTATGCTGTCGGTGCCCGGGTTGAGCACCGTCGCGTCGGCGTCGGTGATGACCACGCAGGGACCGGTCCAGGTCCGGCTCCCGCCCAGCAAGCGTTCCAGAAACCCGGCATCCACGGGACGGCCTCCGGTCGGAATTGTGGTTCATGCGGGCAGCAGGACTCGTCGAGAAGCGTAGTTCACGCTTGCGGAGAAGCAAACCGGGGGTAAGTTCGGGTGGAGGGGATGCAACCGGGGCCGAATTTCGAGCCTGATCAGAGACTCGGTTCGGGGACTTCGAGCACATCCCGCCAACGTGCCGGAACCTCAGCCCACGCCGCCTGATACGTCACTTCAAGGTGTACTTTCACATGCTCCTCCGGAGTCAGGAAGAGGGGCATTTCGGGTAAGGGATCGCCGACCGCGACTGGCTCGACGAAAGCCCGAGGGACGTCGCCGCCCGCGTAGCCTGCCAGAGTCAAGGGTTTACCCGCCGGGAGCTGAAACGAGACCTTCTTGAACGCCGACCAGATTAATGGGTGAACCCCGTTTGGGTCCCGACGGCCGGGCGGAAACAGGTCCAGAACGAGGAGATGGATGCCTCCGTCGAGATATTCGGCGAGTTTGTTGGCGAGCGACCGGACAGCGTCCTGACTCGATTTGTTCCCGGGGGAGATGATCTCGACCAGCGCCACGACCCGGTCACCAGTGACGTGTCGGATCGCGACCCGTTTTCGCCGCCGGATGGGAGGTCGTCGCTCGGCGGTATCTCGAAACCGAACAGCCGGTTCGGTCATGGTTGTGGCTCCTGCGCCATCACGAACCGGCACCCGCCCACCGACCGGTTGCGACCGCTGAAGGCCAAGCACATCCGGGTTGCCTGGACCGGCCACCTGATCGGCCATCGCGTAATAGTCGGGTGGGAGAATCCCGTGATTGAGGGAGTGCTTGATCGCAGCGATCCACTCGTGGTGGAAATCGTGGAAGACCTCTGCATCCACCTTCGTCCAGTCGTGGACCGGGATGTCATGTTCCTCCACGCCGTACCGAAATCCAGACGGCCGGGCTCGCACACAGCCATTACCGGTTGTCGCTTTCGGAGGTAGACGCGGGTAGCGGTGCGACCTTGGCTCTTACGCAGCCGAGCGTGGGACGTTGAAGAGAGGATGGTCATCTTCAACTAGCTTTTTTTCGAGCGCTTGGAGGTACGCTTTTTTCTTTTCAGTAATAACCGCATAATCCACGAGGAAATCCTCGGGCTTGGGCTTCCACAGTTTCTCTGTGATCGCTCGGATCGCATTCGGATCACGATGCGATTCGATATCGCTGCGCAGGTGGTCCGTCGATCGGAGGTAAAGTAGCTTCTCTTTCTCGAAGAGCCGGTAAACCCCGCTCGTCTCGGGGACTCGGTCAAGGGAGTCCACAATAATCCGAAGCTTCCTTCCGAACTCGGGCATTTTATACGATGCTGGCAAGGCTTGGGGCTGGCTCACCTTCCGAGTGTTCAGGAATGCCCAGCCCTTCCGAATACTCAGGATTGCCCAACGATACTCGAAAGATGTGAGACCAGGAGTAATCTTCTGAGCAATATCATCAAATTCAAGAGCCAATATAGGGTCGCACAAGATGTCATCGATCGTGGCCCCGGTCCTGTACCTCAGCTCGGTCGCAGCTAACTCGCAGGCAAACGCCTGCTTACGGTAATCAACTGATGTGGTACTCGACTTCAGCTTTGGTAGATGATTATTCTTTCGAGCAGAGAGCAGGGTCTTGTTAATTCGATAATCGCTTGTCGTGATCCCGATCTTGCGACACTCCGTCAGAAAAGCCGCATTCCGCGTGGGATCAGCAACGTACAAATCCACGGAACCCTGGTCCGCAAAGTGTTCGCGGACGGCCAAGAACGCTTTCACTACCGCTTCTGTATCTGCTGTCTCGTTGCGGTGTCTCACCTCAGGGGGCTCGTTTGCTGAGAGCAGGTCAAAATGTCGCTGAGCATCTCCCAGAGACGCAATCTGGCCGTGGCCAAATTGACAACTGCCTACGATCTCGGATTGAAGAATCGCGCTGATCGCGAGGTGGTTGAGTTCGCTCATGATTTCCCCCCCCCAGTGAAAATTTCCTGATCCTGTGGAACACATCGCCAATCACCACTCCAACCTCGCCCTGATTCGTCTGCTGGCCCATGCGGTGAAGAAACTTGGCAAGTTCAGTCAGCTTCGCCGGATTTCCGGCATCCGTCTCGCTCGCATACGAATGTACTAACACAACTTCCTCTGTGATAATCTTGCCGTCATCGTTGACCCATTTCCCCTCGGCAGGAGGCATTTGGGTTGCTCCGCCGAAGAGCTTTGCCAGTTGATCTCCCGCAGCCCTGGCCCACAGTTGCTGATCCTGACCCGCCGGAAGTGGCTTGCCATCCTTATCTACACTTGGAATAAAAAGCACAAATAGTATAGAGCCTATTTCATTCTCTGAATGAAGGATCTCCTGGGTAGATCGCTTCGTCGCCATGACGTCCCGCTCGGCTGCGAGCACTACGCCCGGGACGAAAAAGTGAACGAGCGTCCAAACTACTGAGGTTCAGGGGGCCATCAAATGCGTGGCAAAAGGCAGCTATGGGCTATCCACCTGGAGGAGTCGGAGCCGTTCCCGCTGGAGGAACTGTACCCGGGTTGCGTGAAACGACAAAAAACAGCAGCATGTTCCTGCCGTATCGACGTACATCCCAAAGATCACTGTCGGGGAGTTTGTCGATCGGAAAGCCTTCCTCTGCCTGGATGGCCAGAACCGACTCGTCCGGGGCCTTCTCCAGGAGCGTCGTGACCAGGGCCAGGAATTCCTCGGCCTTTTCGCTCAGATCCGGGAACGGGGGGCTCAGGAATAAGTTGACAGGGCTGGTTCCCGGTGGGAGCCACCGCTCCGCCCAACGATACGCATCCGCCCGGAGCACCTGGACCTTGTCCCCGACCCCGAACTCCTGAGCGTATTTCAGGATGTCCGTCACCTGCCGGGGGTCTTTCTCGATCAGCCGGGCGCTGGTTCCCCCGCGGCTGACCGCCTCCAGCCCAACCACCCCGGTTCCGGCGAAGATGTCGTAGAACACCCGGCCGGGAACCGCGTTCCCGAGGATGCTGAAAAGAGCCTCGCGGACAAGTTGAGGGGTCGGCCTCATCCCCTCGTGGACGACACAGGTGAGCCGTCGTCCACGGAGGGAGCCCGCCACAATCCGTACCTGGGTTTTCTCAAGCATAATGGACCGACACGCCCCCAAAGGGTGAAGTTCACCCGGATCCGACACTGCCACTTCTCCCATTTTACCCGCCCAGAGCCGTCCGGCCCGTGATCTTGACCCGTTCTTTCTGCATTCCCGGAATTCCTTTACGCCTGCGATCGTGCCACCCTGCGCAGACGGCCTTTTCCCAATCCCAACTCGGGGCTATAAGGGGCAGAGTTTTCCGGCGCCGGTCCGTTTGCGAATCGGCCGGCGCGGCCAGACCTGACTGGAGAGGAGACGCACACCATGCGACCCGTCGGCTTGACACTGGCTGGGTTGATACTTGTCGGCCTGGCTGCCCAGGCGCAACCACCTGGCGGCGGCCCGGGTGTGCCAGTCACCCCTGGGGCCACCGTCCCACCAGCGCCCCCACCGGCCGCGGATCCCAAGCTCGACGCCCACCTTGCGGGGTGGGAGCGGACAATGCAGGGAGTGGGCACCTTTTACTCGGCACTCGATGTGAAGAAGACCGAGTCGGTGTTCAAGAAGGAGAGGAAGTACAGCGGCAGCGTCCTGTGCATGAAGCCGAACTTCGCCCGGCTCCGCCTGGATAACGTGGGTGACCCCACGAAGGCCGACTACGAAGCGTACATCTGTAACGGCCGGTCAATTTTCGAGTACAACGGACTCCTGAAGACGATCACCGAATACAAACTCAATCCGAACCCCGGGGGGGGGGGTGGTGACCACCTGATCCTCGACTTCCTCGGCGGGATGAAAGCAGCCGATGCCAAGCGGCGGTTCCAGATGACCCTCTTCAAGGAAGATGAGTTTTACATCTACCTCGATATCCGGCCGCTGCTGGCCAGTGACCGGCAAGAGTTTGAGCAGGTCCGGTTCGCCCTCTTCGGGCCAGGCGTCAAAGGCCAGCACACTCCCTACGTCCCGGCCCAGGTGTACATCCTGAAGCCGAACGGCGACACCGAGTCCTGGACGTTCAAGGACCAGCGGACGCAAGTTCCGGGTGTGAACGAGAAGGCGTTTGAATATGTCCCGATCCCCATGTGGCAGTTCAAGCAAGCCGCCGTTACTCCGGCTGCCGGTGTGGGTGGCCCGGGCGCGCAGCCGGTCCTCCCCGGCGGAACCGGATTACCCTCCGGCCCCGGTGCCGTCCGGCCTCGGTAACCATTTCGTGATCGAGTCTGTTCCACCCGGGGAGATCCCCCGGGTTGGCAGTTTTTCTGTGCAATTCTCATCCGCTTTTCATGAGTCCAACGCAACGATGAGAGGGGAAGAGGCGGCTTTTGGCCGCCCGACCTCTGGGTTTTGACGCAGGAGGGGATCTCATGCGGGCGTTTCGTTTCGTGATGGCCGGCTTACTCGTCGCCGGGTTGGTCGTGATGGCCGAGGCCCAACAGCGCGGAAACCGCGGCGGGTTCGGGACCGGGCCGGCCCAACTCGTTCTCAACGAGGACGTGCAAAAAGACCTGAAGCTCACCGAGGAGCAAGTTGAGAAGGTGAAGACTTGGGGGAAGGAATACCAGGCCAAACAGACAGAGGACCGCAAGAGCCGCAAGGATTCGACGCCGGAAGAGCGGGCTGAGAAGACCGCCGAGAGCCGCAAGACCGCGTACAAGGATCTGGCCGGTGTCCTCAAGCCCGAGCAAATCGATCGCCTCAAACAGATCGAGCGGCAGGCAAGCGGAGTGGCAGCGTTCTCGGACGCGGATACCCTCGTGGCGCTGAAGCTTGACGACAGCCAGAAGACCAAGATCAAGGGAATCGTCGACGAATACCAAAAGGAAGCGAGAGAGATCACCGGTGGCGGTGGCGGTGGTGGCAAGGGCAAGGGCAAGGGCAACTTCGATAAAGAGAAGATGGCCGAGAACCAGGCGAAGCGGGAGAAACTCACAAAGTCCGCGCTGGCCGACATTGATGAAGCGTTGACCGCCGACCAGAGGAAGACCTGGAAAGATCTCACTGGCGAGACGTTCGACCGCAGCAAACTCAACACCGGCGGCTTCGGCAACCGGGGGAAGGCGAAGGCAAAGGATTGATCTTGCCTTGACGCGGAAGACAGAGCGGCCCGCGGGATCAACCCGCGGGCCGTGATTGTTTTGTCGCACGGTTTCCCGCTGCGATCAAATCGATCCGATCAGAAGTCGCCACCCGCTCCGATCGCCTGGATTCTCATTCCCTTTTCACGGGCAAGGCATAATCATGAAAGAGAACCGGCGGCGGCGGGCCGCCTCACATCGGGTTCTTCACTCACAAGAGGAATGACATGAGGGCGATTCGATTTGTGATGGCTGGCCTGCTGGTGACTGGGCTGGTCGTGATGGCCGAGGCACAACAACGTGGCGGGTTCGGTGGTGGCGGGTTTGGCCAGGGTCCCGCCCAGTTGGTCGTGAACGAGACCGTGCAAAAAGATCTGAAACTCACCGAGGAGCAGATCGAGAAAGTCAAAACCTGGCAAAAAGACTTCCAGGCCAAGCAGTTTGAAGGCTTCGCAGCCCTCAAGGATCTGTCGAAGGAAGAACGGATGGAGAAGATACCTGCGATCGCCGCCGAGAGCCGCAAGACGGCGTACAAGGATCTGGCCGGGGTTCTCAAGCCCGAGCAAGTTGATCGCCTCAAGCAGATCGAGCGGCAGGCCCTCGGAGTCCAGGCGTTCTCGGACGCGGAAACCGCCGCGGCCCTGAAGTTGACCGACAGCCAGAAGAGCAAGATCAAGGCGATCACGGAGGAATATCAGAAGGACGTGCGGGAAGCGGGTGGCGGCTTTGGCGGTGGCAAGGGCGGCGGCAAGGGCGGCTTCGACAAGGAGAAGATGGCCGAATCGGCAGCGAAGCGCGAGAAAATCACCAAATCCGCGCTGGCCGACATCGATGAAGCGTTGACCGCCGACCAGAGGAAGACCTGGAAAGACCTCACCGGCGAGGTCATCGACCGCAGCAAGCTAGCCCCCACCTTTGGTGGCGGGTTCGGCAAGGGGAAGAACAAGGCGAAGGATTGATCATCGCCTGATACAGGAACCCGTTGAGGCTGTCGAATCTATGGAAAGACGGTTGGACGTATATATGGGAGGGCGAGGCTCCTGCCGAGCTGCACCACTCAAGCTCGGGAGGAGCCTCGCCCTCCCGTTAGACCGATGCTTGCTCCGGGAATGAGACAGCCTCAGCGGGTTCCTGTTGGGATGTGGAAGGAGCCTCATCGCAAAACGCGGTGGGGTGTTCCTTCCGAGTGCAACATCAGGTCATTCAAGGGCCACGGGTCTGTCACCCGTGGCCCTTCTGCATTCGTCCTCGGAGCCTGCTCGTGAACGAAGACGACCCCGACGACCGAGCCTGACCCCAGCGGAACCCTGATATGCAGGAGAACGCCGTCGGTCAGAAGGAATGGCCCGCAGATGACGCTGACTTCGACGCAGAGCAAATCCAGATCGGACCCGATTGGTTTTGATCAAGATTTCATCTGCGTCGAAGTCAGCGTCATCTGCGGGCTATTCTGAATCACCAAAACGCCTGTCAGGTTGCGCATTGGTCGGCACTTTCACACCCACTTCACAAGCACACCGAGGTAGTGGTCTTTGTCCTTGAGCAGTCCCTCGTACGCATCGCCGAGTTGCTCCGGGGCGATGGTGTGGGTGACGAGCCCGGTGAGGCTCAATCGACCGGCCGCCAGAGCCCGCAGGAGCCACATCTGGGCCTTGTTCATGTCCCACGCGCCAGCCAGTCGGGTGTGGGCCGGTTCGAACAGCATGTTTCCGTGGGCTCCGGTCACCTCGATGTAGCGGCGGTGGAGGTCGTCGTAAAAATTCACCTCCTTCGCCTTCCCTCGCGGGCTTCCCACCACCACGACCTGCCCGCCATCACACGCCAGCGACATCGCCGTGGGAATCGCATCCGGCACCCCGGTCGCATCAGCGATCAACTCCGCCCCGCGCGTTCCCAGGTAGGCAGCGAGTTGATCCTTGGCGTCTCCTGCAGACGGGTCGATACAGTGGTCCGCTCCGGCCGCGAGGGCTGCGGCCCGCCGCATCGGTACCCCATCAATGCCGACGACCGGGGACGCCCCGGCAGCGATCAGGCAGCGCAGCGCAAACTGACCAATGATCCCGAGCCCGAGTACGGCCGCACTCCGGCCAAGGGTCAGCCCAGCCCGGACCGAAGCCCCGAACCCGTACCGGGCGATCACCGCCACTGCGGCTTTCTCAGCCGAAAGAGTGTTGGGCAGAGGCCACACCCGGCACCGCTCGTGCCCGACGGTCAGAAGTTCGGCCGAGGCGTGGTTCCCGGGAAAACTCACGCGGTCGCCTTCCCGGAATCCGCCGGGGAAGTCCTTCCCGACCTTGAGTACCCGACCGGCGGCCGAGTAGCCAGACCGGAACGGGAACTTCCAGTCCGGCAGGTTCGGATCTTTCAGCCACTGGTGGGTGCCGGTGTAGACGGCCAGTTCGGTCCCCGCGCTGATGGCGGAATACTCGGCAGCGAGGAGGATCTGGTTCGGGGCGGGATCCGACAACGTGACCTCACGAACTCCGGCCTTGAAGGGTTCGGTGATAACGGCCTGACGCGCAACGACCATGACGCCCTTTCGGGATGCGGAGACAACTGTGGGGAAAATGGACCGATGGTCGCCATCGGTGGCTCGGGTCACGACTTCGACATCGCAAACCGACCTGTTCTTGCAGAGGAGTTTATCCAGAAACCGATTCGTGTGGCAGACCCAGCCGTCCTCGCTCCCCCGGTGTACGACACGGTTTGCGCGGCTGGGTGGCCGGGGTTGAGTCTTCGAAACCCCATGCGCAAAACTTAAGAGTTCCCAACGAGAAAGCTCGGGTTCCAGGTGGGAGAAACAGCCTGGAAAACCAGCGATTCATGCCACGCCTCAATCGACGTAAGTCCTTATTTTGCGTGGCTCAACCTCTTAAGTTTTACGCATGGGGTTGAGTCTTCGAAACCCTGGCTGGCTGACCGGGGTTTCGAAGACTCAACCCCGGCCACACCATCTGTGATTCTGTAACTTGAATAATAGCAACGATTTGCGACATTCTGACTGCTGGTGAATGGTCGCCTGGGGCAAACCGTGTCGTACACACGCGCTCCCCCGACCAAGTCCGATTCCCCTTGCAGCGCGGGACGGAATGCGTTCCAATCACCACTTCCACCATCCTCACGCACGGACGCACACCCCGGCTCGCCGGGGGCGGATGGAACCGCCGCATGATGGCTCCGCTCCCGAGTTCGATGCCGCTGCCTGACCGTCCCGAGTTGCCGCGGGTCCGGCTTGAGGTCCGAACCGGGTCGGGGCGGGCGATGAGCTATGAGGTCGGCTCAGCCGAATTCCTCATTGGTGGAGCCTCCGGCTGCGACCTTCGACTCACCACACCGATCCACACAGCGGTGATCGCCCAGATTACCCGCAAACCGGAGGGGGTGCATGTCCGCCGACTCGCGAGCCTGCCCGTTCTGCTCAACGAGACTCCGCTTGCGAGCAACACCGCGACCCCGATTTCGAACCACGACTGCCTGACCATCGCGGGTGTCGAGATCGCCATCACCATCCAGTACGCATCCTACCTTTCCCCGAAACTCGTCCGACTCGATCCGCAGGTGGATCCGCCTGTCTTCACGTCCCGTCAACTGGATGAGCGCGAGCGGGTTCTCGAAGACGAGACCGCCGCCCGACGCGAGGAATGGGACCGCCGCGACGCCGAACTCATTCGCCGGCAGCGGGATCTGGACCGCCAGACCGAGGAACTCGAAGCCGACCGCCTCCTCTGGCATCAGCGTCGACAGGGGATGGAGGAGGAGGCTGAGCGGATTCGTGCGCTGGCACTCACCGTTCCGCCCGAGTTGAGCCTGCGGGAGCAGCAACTGGCTCAGACTCGCGACGAACTCAACGGGCTGCGGGAACAACTCACCCAGGAGCAGGAGCAGCTTCGCGCTGCGCGCAGCCAACTGGAACAGGATCGAGCTGCGTTCGAGACCGGCCAGGAGCAGAGCCGCAACGAACTCGAAGCTGACCATGCCGAACGCATCAACCGGGCCGAGGGTGAGTTACTCGACCGTCACCGGGCCAAGATGGAGGAGCTCGACCGGTTCCAGGAGTTGTTGCAGGATTCGGCCACGAAACTCGCCGAGCGTCGGGATCAGTTCGAAGCGGAACTCGCTGACCGGCGGAAGCGGGCGGACGACGAGGCGGCCGAGCGGCTCCTCCAGGCCGATGCCGAGATCGCCCGTCGCCGGGCCGCCCTTGAAGCCGAACTGGCCGACCATCAGCCGAAACTGGCGGACTTCGCGACCGATCAGGCCCGGTTGACCGTCGGGCTTCAGGATTTGACGCGACAGCGAGAGATCTTCGCTGCCGACCGAGAGATACTGGACCGGAGCCGGGAATCGTTCGAGGCCAGCCTGGCCGCCGAGACGGAACGACTCGAATCCTGGGAGAAAACGCTCGCCGAGCGCGAAACCAACCTCGCCCGCCGGGACGCTGCGCTCCGCGCGGACCGAGAGGCATTCGATGCGGACCGGCAGCAGGTGTCGGATGATCTTCTTCGGCTCGACCGCCGCCGCGCGGAAGCCGAGGTACGGGAACGAGACCTCGACGCCCGGGTCCGGGACGCCGACTTAAGGGTCGAACAACTCAAGCGAGATGCGGCCGAGTGGGAGGAGACTGTTCGGCAGGCCGCAGCCGAGCAGGATCGGCTCCGCGCGGAGGCGGATCGGCTCGACCGGCAGAAGACTGAACTCGATACGCAGACGGCGAAATTGGGGGAGCGAGCGGCCCAGCTTGAAGCCCAGCAAGCCGTTCTCGCGGTCCTCCGGGCCAAGCTCGATCGGACCCGCGGGGAGGTCGAGCGGGAGGCCTCCGCGCTGGCCTCCGCACGGGTTCGGGAGGACGAGGCCCAGGCCGAACTCCGGGCACGCATCCTGGAGGCCGAGCAACTCCGGGCCGATTTGAACATCGTTCAGCAGACCGCCGCCCAGGAGCGGCGACGACTGGAAGAACGCGACTCGCTCCTGGCTGCGGGGCTGGAGGAGATCCGCATTCAGAAGGACGCCCTCGCGACGGAAGAGGCCCGACTCGGGCAGCGCGAGGCGGATCTCGATGTCCGGTCGGCCGAGTTCGCCGAGCAGGCCGGAACGCTCAAGGGTCGGATGGCTCAGGCCCTCGACCTTCAGGCCCGACTGGAGGCCGACCGGGTGGCGATTCGGGAGCGGGAGACCGCCTTGGCCCAGGCCGAGGATGCCCGCCAGAACCTCCAGGAGCAACTCCGGCGGCGAGCCGAAGACCTCAGCGCGCGGACGAAGGCACTCGACGAGGTCGCTCGACAGTTGGCCACCGATCGGTCTGCTGCGGAACAGGCCCGAACGGTTGCCGAGGCCCAGATCGCGGCCGCGATGGAACGTGCAGAATCCCTCCGGCAGCAGGCCGAGATCCGGGCGGCCGAAGTCGACCGGCAGGTCCAAACGGTCGCCCAGCGGGATGCGGCCCTGGCCCGTCAGGTGGTTCGGGTCCGGGAAGTCGGACAGGCGGTCGCGGGGGAACGCAAAGCGCTGGCCGACGCGCGGTCGCAATGGGAAGCCGACCGGGCCACAGCCGAGGCCGCCACCCGGACCGCCCGCGAGGAACTGGATGCGTTCCGCACCCGGGTGACGACCGAGATCGATGCCCTCCGCGCTGAGGCCCCGGAACTGGAAGGGCAGGCGAAGGCTGCACTCGACCGGCTGACCGCTGCGAAGGACACTCTCCGCGGGCACCTGACCGAACTGAACGACTTCGCTCGCCAGAGTCGGGCCGATCTGGAGGTGGTTCGGGCTCAGGTCCGGATCGAAGCAGACCGATTGCGAACCGAGGAGGCCACACTCGACCGCGCCCGTGCCGAACACCGGCTTGCAGTCACCGCCTTCCGCCAGCAGTTGGTCGACTGGCAGGGCAAGGTCGCGGAGATGAAGCAGGGGCTCGCCCGTCAGGAGTCCCGCCTGGAGGCCAGGCAAGCTGCAGTGGATCAGGCCGCCCGGCAGGTGGATGCCACATCGCAACATCTGGCGGAAGAGAAGGAGCAACTCAAGCGCGATCAGGAGGAAGTCGTCCAGAAGCGGACCGAGGTCGAACGGCACCTCGCCGATATGCGGGAATGGTATCGGAAAAAGCTCCGCGAACTCGCCCAGGCTCGGGGAACGCGGAGCGGGGAACGCGGAGCGGGGAACGGGGAAACGGAGGAAGGAACGCGGAACGCGGAAACGGAGGGTCCGCCCGAGTTTGGGAAGCCCCGGCTCGCAGCGATCGATGATCCCGGCACACCCGACTCCACGACCACTGCGCCAGCCAATCCGACGGACCGAGTTCCGAATGCGGTGATCGAGGAGCTGGAACCCGGCGACCGCCATCTCGGCGAACTTCTGCGATCGCTCGAACTGGTGGATGCAGACACCCTGACCGCCCTCTGGACCGAAGCCAGCCGCCAGCGGCGAACGCTTCGGCAGGTTCTCCTCGCAAGCGGGGCCGTCACTCTTTACCAGCTCGCCCTGATCGAGGCGGGGAACCTGGATGGGCTGATGCTCGGCCGGCTCCGGGTGATCGACCGGCTCCGGGTGACTCCGCGGGAAGCGATGTACCGGGTGCTGGACCCAGCACGGGCCGACGGGAAATCGGGCGGGGTGTTCCTGCTCCGCCACCTGTCAGACAGCGAGATGCAGGATGCCATCCACCCGGACGAGTTCCGCCAGCGGTTCGCCGCCGCCCGGGACGCCGCCCACCCGAACCTCTCAGCCACCATTGAGGTACTCGATGTGAACGGCCGACCGGCCGTCCTTCAGGAATGGCTGACTGGTCTTTTCAGCGCGGACTGGCCACCGCAAGCCGCCCATCCGGGGTGCTGGGTCCGGCTGGTCACGATGGCAGCCGAGGGGATCGAGAGCGCCCACCGGTTCGGACTGGCCCACGGTCGACTCACATCCGACTCGTTTGTCCTCACACCCAGCGGAGTACTGAAGGTGACGGGGTTTGGCGAGCCTCCGTGGCTGAGCGTCGGGCCGGCACCCGTCGGCGAACCGACCCCGCCGGCCGACCTCCGCTCACTGGGTCAGGTGGTGTTCGGGTGGTCGCAGCTCGCAGCCAAGAAGAAGGGCGGGCGAGCGGCGAAGTCGTTCCCGACCGAGTTGGTCGGTGTGATCCGCCGACTGGAGGCCGACGCTGAACCACCGATGGCAGATACCGTGGCAGCCGACCGCCCCTACGCTTCGGCAACGGAACTGGTCGCGGACCTGAACCGAATCGCCCGGGAGACCGGGTTCAGCGACGACGCCTGGGACAAGCTCCTCCGCCATGTCGCCGAAAACGCTCCAGACGCCCCCGCGATCCTGCGGCAGTCAGCGTGAGGGGGTGCCCGCGCTCAACGGATGGTGAGGAGGTCGTCCCATCCGGTGGCATCCAGGAGCCGCTCGGGAGCGTGGGAACCAGGGGAAACCTGAGGCAGACGCCAGGAAATGACCAACCACAATCATGGGGGGTGCCACGGGCGGCTAGTNNCCTCTCACCAACTGCCTTAAACTCGTTAAACTTTAAACTCTGTAAACTGTAAACTCATTTTTTGACAAACCGTTTCTGGACCTGTTTGGCCTTCGCGCCGGCGAGATAACGCGTGCCGGGGTCGATGGAGTTTTGGGACGTATCTTGCAGCGCGGCGAGCCCATCCTGTCCGCACACCTTCTCATGTCCGACGATCTCGACCGCGGTCAGTCGGACACCCTGATCGTTCGTATCCCTCAGCAGCGGGATCGCGGCCTGCTCAGCGAGTAGCCCACCAATCTCGATCAACCCNNCCCGGGCGACCTCGGGATCTTTCCACCGGGGGAGCAGCCGCAGGGCCATCAGTCGCTCCTCCTGGCTGGTCGACCGAGTGGCCGCCAGGCACATGGCTCGGGCATCGTCCCCGCCCCACGCTGCGAAAGCCGCCATCGCCTCGACTTTCACGTCCGAGTCCTTGTGCCCGCACATGGCCTTCAATTCGGCCGCCAATTCCACCCGATTCTTCGCTTCGTCCGAATAGCTCGGATCGGTTCGGGCAAGCGCTCGGAGGAGGCGGATGAGCGGCTCGTAAGATCGCTGATCCCGGTAGTATCGCAGTTGGACCAACTTGGGTTGGGTCGTGATATCCGGCTGCGGAGGTGGAACGGCGTTGGAGTCGTTCACTCCGGCCCATGAGCGGGTCGTCGGCATGGCCACAGCCGCAGCGCCGGCGAGGATCAGGATCACCCCCCCGGTACACACGAACCTGAGAGGCCGGTACCTGGCGTACTTCCGTTGGGACAGATACCAGAGCGTGGCTGGTGGGAGGGCACAAATCAGTCCCCGAACCCAGTTCCGTCGGACCGTCAGCCACACCACCCAGCCATACCCGATTAAGATCTGTCCGAGCCCGAGGTAGACAATCGTGTCAGTGAAGCTCCCCTGAGTAAAAAGGGTGGCCAGGAGCAGGGCAACGGCGATTCCCGTCGTCAGTAACCAGACGGCTGTTGATGGGCGCAGGTCGCGGGGTGGGCGAGGCGGCGGTTTCATCCGGCTGGTCAAGACGGATGTCAGGTTGGCTGCCAGATCCATCTGGTTCCTGTACCGAACCGGCTCAGCGAAGGTGCCAACCCCGTCGTCCGTCCGCCGGGGCGGGGCTGGGGTGGCAGCAACTAACCGCCGACCACGCGAACCACGGTCACTCCCCCACTTCGGCGAACTGTCTGAGACCGGGTCCGGCTCCTCGACTGGGTGGTCTCCCGTCCCGTTCCGGGGTGCGGGGAGGTGAGCTGGAGCAGCCGACCGGGACTGAGGGACTGGGATGATCGGCGACGGTGGAATCACTTCTGCGGGTCTGGGACGTCGGGGAATGATCTTCAGCAGTGGTGTGGGGAACTGGGGTCGTTCCACCGCTGGTTCCACAGGGTCTGGGGTGGAACCCTCCCTCGAATCAGGTTGCGGTTCTGGGGTCTCGGGTTCGTGGGGCGGGGGGTCCGGCCAGGCCGGAGTTGGGCTGGGAACAGATAATGGAGTGCTTGTCGCGTCCCCCGAAATCAGTGGTGCGGAATCCGTTGCGATTGTCGCATCGGGTCCGGATCTCGGCTCGGTCGCGCCATCGCCAACAAGGGTTGGTAGTGGTCCAGACTCAACCTCGACGGGCTGGCCGTTCGTCTCGTCGGCAGTTGGCGGTGAAGTGGGATGAGGTCCGAAAGTGACTGCCGATTCCCCGAGCATCGCGTTGAGTGCAGAGGACATCCCCGCGGGAGCGGAAACCTCCAGATCAAAGTCGGCCGTGGGCGGACTGTGGTGGGGATGAACTGCGCCGATGAAGATCGCCCCGAGAACGTCGGTATCCGGTTCCGCCTGGGGTTCCGGCTCGGTATCGTGTGGTGTCATTGAGAGTGGCGGNNGTCGTCTTCCCGGCCCGAATCTCGGGTGCCTGTAAGAGTTTGGTGCAGTGGGGACAGCGATACCGGAACATCGGCAGCCTCCGGGCAACTCGTCGCAGCGGCGCCTTTCGTCATCGGCCGGGCGGACGGTTGTCCGTCAGCAAAGGTTAGCTTATGCCGCGGGCGGAGGCCGTGCAAACCTACAGGAACACCCCAATCGGCGTCAATCCCCATGTTTCCGCCGCAACCGCGGGGAAAGTCTCAAAATCCACTGGACTCGTTCGAACTCATCGAGCCAGTTCTGGATGACCCCGGCCTGAACCGGATCGGTCCCCCGCACGATACCGGTGGCGCAGGATTCGCCGGTCAGTTGCTCCACCATCTGACGATACCGGGCCAGGGTCCGCTCGCCATAACGACTGACCTCGAAACCATCTTCGGAGAAGAACACGGCGACCGGAACCCGATTCCCACCATTGACCTGCAACTCCTCCTGGGCGTCGGGGTGATCGTCTCGATCAAGGAATCGGACCTTGATGACCGGNNGTCCCCGCACCACGCACCGGCCAGCACGAGTACCTTGATCTCTCTCGTGAACCGACTGAGGAGTTGCCGTTGGGCATCGGTGATCCGGGTCGCGGCCAGCGCATTCTCCCACCGACTTCGGTCAGTCGAGGTGCCGTATCTGGCCAGGAACGCGGGGAGGGGGAGAGCATCGTCGAACTTCGTGAACAGATTCATGACGATTCCGCAGAGTACGCGAAGGGCAAGTCCAGTCAACCTTTCGGCGAAAGGTCAGCCCGATTCCAGGCACGATCCACGCAGAGAATGATACTGGTCGAAGAGAGGGAGGCTTTCGGTCTTTTGACCAGGCAGTCGACTCATCGTTCGCATCGGGTTGCCTGCGCGGACCCCCACCTCGTCTCTAATACAGGAAGCCGCAGAGGCTATCACATTCCTGGAGCAAGCATCG
>PLDW01000063.1 GCA_003136315.1 Gemmataceae bacterium
GTCGCGAAACTCACGGGTATATTCGCTCCTGCCCCCCGCCCAAGAGTTCTCCTTGTCGCGTCGTCGGGATTTCGTGCTGGGAGTCTCCCCCTGGAGGGGGTCATGAACGTCTCGCGGATGCGACAGATCGATCACTGGCTAGGCACGCCCATCTGCTGGCTGCTGACACTCTGGCGCAAGCTCTTCTCACGCCGGGCATTAGAAGTCGCCAGGCCGCGGAAAATTCTGTTCATCAAGCTGGCCGAGCAGGGCTCGACGGTCCTGGCCCAGAGTGCTCTTCAGGCCGCGGTCGAGCGAGTCGGGCGCGAGAATGTGTACTTTCTTCTGTTCGCCGAGAATCGGCCTATTCTCGATCTGCTCAATCTGCTCCCACCCGAGAATATCATCGAAATTCGGGCAACCGGACTCTTTGCAGCCGTGATCAGCGCGGTGCGGGCACTTCGACGAGTGTGGAAGCTTGGGGTGGATGCCACGATCGACATGGAGTTCTTTGCGCGGTCATCGGCAGCTCTCAGTTACCTGAGCGGAGCCACCTGGCGGGTCGGATTTCACGCTTTGAACGGGGCCGGGCGATACCGTGGCGACCTGCTCACCCACCGACTCGGGTTCAATCCGTATCTCCATACCTCGCAAGTGTTCCGGCTTCTCGTCGATGCACTCGACCACTCCCCGGAAGGGTTCCCGCGATTCGACCACGTCCCGGAGCCAGCATCGCCAGGTCCCAGCGCTTTCCACCCGACAGGAGTGGAACGCGCCGAGGTGCGGGAGATTCTCCGTGCTCAGTTGGGCCGGTTCGAGGGTTCGCGATTGATTTTGCTAAATGCGAACGCGAGCGACCTCGTGCCGCTACGGCGCTGGCCCTCGGACCGATACGTGGAACTCGCCCGCCAACTACTCGCTGCCCATCCGGACGCAGCGGTCGTCTTCACTGGTGCGTTGTCGGAAGCACGGGCGGCCCGGCAGCTCGTGGCCGAGGTCGGCTCGAACCGTTGTGCAAGCCTCGCTGGCCTGACAACCCTCCGGCAGTTGATGGTTCTCTATACGCTGTCCGAGGTGCTGATCACAAACGATTCTGGCCCGGCTCACTTCGCGACTCTGACCCCGATTGATGTGGTGGTTCTGTTCGGCCCGGAGACGCCGAAATTATTTGCTGGGATTGGAGAGCGGACACACCCACTCTGGGCCGGGCTGGCGTGCAGCCCGTGCATCAATGCATTTAACGACCGCAACTCCGCTTGCCGCGACAATGCGTGCATGAAACACATCGCGGTCGAGCGAGTTTTCGCGGTCACAACAGAGGTGCTGGAGACCCGCCGGGGCAGGTCGGAGATCCGGCGGGCGGCCTGACGGGACGAGCGGCCCCGCCATCGGTGGAAGATCAGTCGCAGCCACCATGCTCGTGGTAGGTGAGAGCGTCCGTCGGCCACTTTCGGGCGAGACGATGGATCGGGGCTGGAGTGTCGTCAGCGGTCCGGGTGGGGTTAGCCCCGAACTCCGGACGAGCCTCCACCTCCGCCGGGATCAACCGCAGTCGAATCGCCAGTGGGGTATCGGACGCACGGTCGACTGATACGAGGATCTCCCGCGGTTCCGAGAGCAGGAATCCGACCGGGACATCGACTTTCAACGTATCGCGTTCACTCTGAGCCATTGGCATTCTCTCCTGACGGGGGGACATGAGTGTGAGGGGGACTGACGGACCCCGAGCCAGGCAGCAGCGCGGGATCGGGCTGACGGGGTGGCGGAGAGGGACCATCCGCCGAGCAAACCCAAGAGCGGACATCTGGATCAAGTGATCGGTTCGGACAACCAATCACCGAGACTCGGAAAAGAGCCTCTGTGGCCGCAGTCGGTCGGCAATGGGGCACGGCCGAAAAGAAACCCAACTGTGCATCGCAGGTCGGGTGCGACAACCTCGGGCTGAGTCGTGAGAAGCGATGATTGAACGAGTCGCGAACCCGAACCGATGGTGGGAGCGATATCCGTCCTCGTTCCACCAATCAACAGCGATAAATTACCCGATCTCGTGAGACTTTCCGAGAAGATTCTGGAAAAAATTCCAAACCTGGCACCGTTACCCCTCCGTGTGGCATGGGACAGGCAAGATACGGAATCCAGGTAAGGGGAGTGGCAGAAGAAAGAAGTCCCCCATCCTGGAGAACCGCTCCAGGCTATCACAAGAGGGCTTTTCCGAAGGAGATGAGAAGACCGAGTGAGCGGGGGGGACGGCCAGAGCCAGGTCGATAAAATTCCTCCCATGAAATACGTCATTGTCATCCCCGACGGCTGTGCCGACGAGCCTCTGGACTCGCTCGGAGGCCTAACTCCTCTCCAGGCCGCGCAGCTCCCGAACATGGATCGGCTCGCCCGGACCGGAGTTGTCGGGCGGGCGAATAACGTCCCGGATTCGCTCACCCCAGCGTCAGATGTCGCCACTCTCTCGCTATTTGGCTACGATCCGCTCAAGGTCTACACCGGGCGTGCCCCGCTCGAAACCGCCGCGATGGGTATCCACCTCGGCCCGAACGATTACGCCATCCGGTGCAACCTCGTCCATGTCCCGGACGGACACATGCGGGACTTTACCGCCGGTCACATCTCCAGCGAAGACGGAGCCCCGCTCATTCAGGCTCTCCAACGTGAGCTTGGCGAGAAGGAGTTGGCCGGCGGAACGATCGAATTCCACACAGGGGTGCAGTACCGGAACATTCTCGTCTGGCGCGGGACATCGGCCGCCTCGCCGTTCGTCGGGACGAAGTGCCAGCCTCCCCACGACATCCCCGACCGACCTGTCGCCGATTACCTCCCGACCGGACCCGGCGGCGACCTGCTCGTGCAACTGATGGAAGCGAGCAAGCCGATCCTGGCCGCTCACCCCGTGAACGCGCGACGGATCGCAGCGGGAAAGAAGCCCGCGACTCAGGTTTGGTTATGGGGTCAGGGAAAGGCCCCGCGGATCTCCTCGTTCGAGGAGACTTACGGCCCCCGCGGAGCGATCATCTCAGCCGTCGATCTCGTCCGCGGCGTTGGGGTCTTACTCGGCTGGCACCGGATCGACGTCCCTGGAGCGACGGGGTATCTCGACACCGATTACGCGGCGAAGGGGCGGTACGGGGTCGAAGCTCTCGGAGCATTCGATCTCGTGTGTGTCCATGTTGAGGCCCCGGACGAGGCATCACACGAGGGTCGGGCAGACGAAAAGATCAAGGCTCTGGAGAAGATCGACGAGCACATCGTCGGCCCTCTGTTGGAGGCGCTCCCGCGGTGCGGCGAGTGGCGATTCCTGGTCTCCCCCGATCACCGCACCACTCTGCGCACCCGAGCCCACGCCTATGGGGCCGTCCCGTTTGCAGTCGCCGGGACGGGGGTGATGTCGAAGGGCCAAACGAGCTACGATGAACTGACCGCCGACGCCAGCGACCTGACGTTCGACCCCGGCCATCGGCTCATGACGTGGTTCCTGGGTCGTCCTCTGGAGCACAGGTTGCGGACCGTAGAATGAATCCGAGACATCTGGTCGCCACTCGCGGCCATCTCCAATCGAGAAGTCGACCCATGATTCGGTTTGCCGTTCTCGCGGGCTTTGTTCTCCTCACCCCATTCGCTGCGCTCTGCGGTCCGCGATTGGTCGCGCAGGAACCCGAGAAGGTGACCACCCTTCGCTGGTACGGGCAGTCGTTCTTCCAGATCGAGACGCGCGGGGGGCAGAAGATCGTCTTCGATCCTCACGCGATCCCGGCTTTCGGCACCCCGCGGGTGTCGGCTTCGGTCGTCCTGATCAGCCACGAGCACGACGACCACAACCAGCCGGAAGTGCTTGATGACCCCAAGACCGCCCGAATCTTCCACGGCCTCACCGTCTCCAAGGATGGCCGAAAGACTGACTGGAACCGGGTCGACGAGAAGGTGCTCCAGACCCGTGTTCGGTCTCTTCCCACTTACCACGACGCGGTGGGTGGGATGCAGCGTGGCAAAAACACGATCTGGATCGTCGAAACCGACGGACTCGTCTTCTGCCACCTGGGCGACCTCGGCCACGAACTCACCCCGGAGCAGGTCCGGGCGATTGGTAAGGTGGATGTTCTCATGGTTCCGGTGGGTGGCATCTACACCATTAATGGGGAAGTGGCGAAACGGGTGGTCGGGATGATCAAGCCTCGGCTGTTTGTCGTCCCGATGCACTATGGTGTGCCAGGCTATGACGATCTGGTTGGGCCGGACGAGTTCCTGGATGGCCAGAAGAACGTGAAGAAGACACCCGAGACCAACGAACTGATCATTCCCAACGACGCGAAAACCCCGGACGCCCCGACCGTCGTTTTGCTCGGCTGGCGGAAGGCCGACCCCGTGCCCCCGGCGAAGAAGCCGTAGGCATCAGTGGACCGCTCCCCGTTCCGTGTTTTCCGTTCCCCGCTCCCCGTTCCGCGCTCCGCGTTCCGAAGATTCGCGCCTCGCCCGAAAACTCGCCTTAATCGACACCAACCGCATAACCGATTGGCCCAACGTGATTTTTCGATCTAGGGTTGAGTACCCGCAAGTCGCCCCGTTTCTGGGCGTTGGGGCGAGACTCACCAATGATCGGTCGAATTTTTTTGGGCCGGTATGAGGCGAAGAGGCTCCTCGGCGAGGGGGGGATGGGGCGCGTCTACCTCGCCCGTCAACTCGATCTGGGTCGTGACGTGGTGGTGAAGGTCATGCACGACCACATCGCCACCGATCCAAAGTTCCGTGATCGCTTCCAGCGCGAAACCCTTCTCATGGCCCGGTTCCACCACCCGGGCGCAGTCACCCTCTATGATGCCACGTTGAACGATCCCAATGGGCCGTGCATCGTGATGGAGTACGTCAAGGGGGTGAACCTGGAGACCCTGCTCGCCAAGAACGGACGGATGACGGCCCCCCGGGTGGGGAGGATTATCGGGGAGTTGTGCGAGGTTCTCCAGGCGGCCCACGATGAGGGAATCATCCACCGCGACCTGAAACCGGCCAACCTCATGATCGTCGACCCGGATACGCCCCGGGAGCGGATCAAGGTAATGGATTTCGGTCTGGCCAAACTGATCGAGGGGGAGCAGCTCCGGAAGGTGACCGATACGAACGTCGATTTCGCTGTCGGCACACCCGGTTACATCTGCCCGGAGCAGGTCCGCGGCGAGGAGATGGATCATCGCGGGGATCTGTACTCGGTCGGGGTGATGATGTTCGAGTTGCTCACGGGTGGGCTCCCGTTCAGCGGACCGAGCAGCATGGACATCCTCCTGGCCCACGCGACCGAACCCCCGCCAACCTTTGCGGATGTCGGGCTGAAAAACCGAGTTCCGCGGGATGTCGAACAACTGGTCTATGATTGCCTGGCGAAAGATCCGGAGGACCGCCCCCAGTACGCCCGAGACCTGGCCGAGCGGTTCGACACGGCCCTTCAGCGTGCGCAGGCCAAGGCGGATTCAAAAGTCAACTACCCGGGGCTGTCGGGTGAGCAGACGCGGGCGAGCCTGATGGGGCGGTCGGGTGAACGTCCGACCCCGGTGGCTCCGGTTGCGGTGCAATCGGCCCCCTCGTCGCGGGAGCAAGCGGCACTGCCGTTCCACATGGAAGCGTGGATGCCGGAGCGGATCGCGATTGTGAAGTTGCGGGGGTTTGTCCACGATGCGGGTGGCGAGGTGGTCGAGAGCGTCCCGGGGTTGATCCGGGTCCGACTGGGCGGACGGAACACCCCGACCGGCGGGCCGCTCTCCTGGCTCGGCCTCCGGCGAACCTCGAACACGGTGGATGTCGAACTCCACCTCATCCACGCCGACCCGGCCCAGCCGAATCAACTGACTGTCCACGTCCTGTTCCACCCGTCCCACCCGACCCTACTCGCCGACCGAGTCTGGCGGCAACGCTGCACCCAGATTTTCGTCGAGCTTCGATCCTATCTGATGGGCCGCAGCGAGAAGTGAGTCCTCCCGACCCCGGTAGGGGTCGTTCGGGAGTTCGTGTTCACGTCATCGCCTCCCTCACCGCCTCCGGTGGTATCGCTGCGCTTAACCACCGGCTAATCGCTGCGACCCTTCCAGGGTCGTTCTCCTTTTCATCCCCGTTCGATCGGCGTTCCGCGTTCCGCGTTCCGCGTTCGGAGTTCCGCGTTCGCGTCACCGATCGTAAGATGACGGCGAACATGGCCTTTTGCTGCCCCTGAGTTCGCAGCGCCATCCACGCTGGACCCGTCATGGCAAAGACAACCATCAAGACCGAAGCCGAAATCCGGCAACGGATCGAAGCTTGCCGGAAAGAGAGGGCGAGCAAGCTCGATTTGAGAGGATTGGGCCTCAAAACGCTACCGCCGGAGATCGGCCAACTCACGGCTCTGACGACGCTTGACCTCCAACGCAACCAGTTGACGACGCTCCCGCCAGAGATCGGCCAACTCACGGCTCTAACAGAGCTTCAACTTTACCAAAACCAGTTGACGACGCTTCCGCCGGAGATCTGCCAACTCAAGAGGCTGAAGATACTGTACCTGCATGACAATCTCGCGCTCGGGATCCCACGGGAAGTGCTGGGTGGGACATGGGAAAAGGTGACTTCTGGGCAGGCCAAGCTGAAACCGGCGCGCAAGATCCTGGAGTATTACTTCACTCACCGGATAGCTGCCGAGAAGGGCGGTACCGAGCCCCTCATGGAGGCCAAAATCCTTGTCCTGGGAGAAGCCAGCGTGGGCAAGACGTCCCTGATCGCTGCGCTCAGCGAAGGCAAGAAACGGCAGGAACTCGATGGCAAAGGCACGTCCGGGATCGTGCGCAAGTTGTGGCCCGTCAAGATCCAGGGCAATGCCCTGGCCCCGAAACCCAGGTCGCGCGGCACCGAGACGTTGCGATTGAACTGCTGGGATTTCGGCGGGCAGGAAATCTATCACAGCGCCCACACGCTGTTTCTCACGCACAGGGCCATTTATTTAATTGTTATCAGCAAGCGTGATAACGAACGACAAAATAATATCGACTACTGGCTCCGCATGGCCACCAGCTTTGGCGGAGTTCATGCCGTGGTTTATGTGGTCGTCAACAAAAACGATGAGAAGGTGGGGCACGCGCCCGATGAGGAAGCGCTGCGGCGAAAGTATCCCCAGATTCGAGGGTTCCTCCGAACGAGCTGCGACGACCTGACCGGGATCGCAGAGGCACGAGAGACAATCGTGCGTGATGCTCTGCAACTGGAGGGGGTGCGGTTGCCGGTGGCCAAAAGCTGGCTGGCGATCAAGAAGAAACTCGAAAAGATGAAGGAGCATACACTCTCCTTGCTGCAATGGGCCAGGCTGTGCGGAAAGGCAGTGGAAAGCGAGGACGCTCAACGCGAGTTGCTTCACCTTTGCGACCGCCTCGGCACGGTGCGATACTTTCCCACCAACCCACCGGAGGCGAAGAAGCAGGATGCACCGGAACTGTGCCAGACGACCATTTTGAATCCCGAATGGGTCACGCTGGGCATCTATGCGCTGTTCGATGATGAGGCACTGGTGAAACGAGGCGGTGTACTCAGTCGGCCCGAGATGGCTACCATCCTGAACAAGCGGGGCTATCCCGTCGAGCACGAACGGATTATCGAAGAGGTGATGCGTCGATTCGATCTGCTCTATGATTCGAGCGAGCATGGAGACGAACATCGCATGCTCATCCCGCTCATGCTTCACGAAAAGGAGCCGAAGATCGACTGGCCGGAAAAAGCGACGCTGAAGTTCGTCTATCAATACGAGGTCATGCCGGCGGGACTGGTGCCCGCTTTCATCGCTCGGATGAATAAATCCATCAGCAAGACGATATCGGCCTTCCGAGAGGACAAGCAGGTCGATCCGGTCTGGCGATATGGATGTGTTTTGGACATCAAAAACTGCCACGTCCGAGTCATCGGCGATCGGGAAGCCAGGAGGATACTTATCAGCGTGGCCGGCACAGAACCGCTCCAACGGGAAGCCCTGGATCAGGTGCGATTCACCTTCGACTCACTCCATAATGCGGTTGAAAAACTGCCTGTGCAAGAACTCATCCCGGTTCCTGGCCGTCCCGATGCCCCGATGCTCGATTACGCATTTGTGCGGTCGCTGGAATGGAAGGAGGTCACACGTTTTGACACAAAAGGTGCCGGTTTTGGAGAAATCATCACGGTTGAAGTCCGTGAGGCTTTGGACGGCGTTCGTGGAACCGCCAGGAAGGAACGAGACGCGCAGCAGGGGAAGACCGTTCACGTTCATCCAGGCGGGATCTACAATGACCGCAGCACCAATATTGGACGCGATGTGAAAGGCAGCCAGGTCGGTCAAAACATTGAGAAATCGACTAATCAGCGGACGACAGCCGAGAAATCGACTCCAGGGCACACCGATGGCGAGGAAGGTTGAGGCCGATGTGGTCCGAGAGGTCGCGTGACTATCCATCGAAGAGGTTCCATTTAACCTCTTCGATGTCAAGACAGCGACTGATTGCTCTTTACCCAAGAATCATAGTTTTTCTCGCAGTTTGGGCGGACTGGGAAGATTGGTGTGTGGCAAATGGTTCGCAAGGTGGGTATAGGGGTTGTTCGTCGGAATTCTCAGTGATGATGGTTGACATTCTTCACCCTGAAGGAATGAAATCTCTCAGCCCAGGGCGTTGCC
>PLDW01000125.1 GCA_003136315.1 Gemmataceae bacterium
CAGGATTGTGGGTGCCACGGGCGGCTTGTCCGCCCGTGCGAGGCCTTCACGGGCGGACAAGCCGCCCGTGGCACCCAATCCCATTGGTCGATCTTATCCCGCCACCTACCTCACTGATCGCCGAATCGTCGCACCTGGCTGAAGGAGGAGTACCATGAAATCGCAGACCGAGTACCTGACGTTTAATATCGCATCCAAGATGGCATTCGTGAACATTACGCCGCAGGTCGAGGCGGTTGTGCGCAAGAGCGGGGTCATGGAAGGGCTTGTGCTATGCAACGCGATGCACATCACGGCGAGCGTGTTCATTAACGACGACGAGTCCGGTCTGCACCGCGACTTCGGGGTGTGGCTGGAAGAACTGGCCCCGTTCAACCCGGACCCGAACCACTACCACCACAACCGCACCGGCGAGGACAACGCCGATGCCCACCTGAAGCGTCAGGTGATGGGTCGGGAGGTGGTTGTCGCGATCACGAAGGGAAAACTCGACTTCGGGCCGTGGGAGCAAATCTTCTACGGCGAGTTTGATGGGAACCGCCCCAAGCGGGTGCTGGTGAAGGTGATTGGGGAGTGAATGCCCCCTGGCTCCCACGTCGCGGGGGGACCGGAGGACCAGAGAAGAAGAGGATTGAACCACAGAGACACAGAGGACACAGAGGACACAGAGAGAAAACCAAAGGCAGAGAAAGAGAGGTCAAGACCGTCTCTGTTTTTCTCGGTTTTGATCTTTCTCTGTGTACTCTGTGACTCTGTGGTTCAATCCTCTTCTCGGATTCGATTTTTCTTGGTTGAACCGTTCTTCTCCGCGCTCTGCGGGGTGGGCCAGCATATTGCGGGTGACCTCCACTGAAATCCCGGTCGCGCGTCCGGTCCGTACAGGCCACGACGCGGAGCGTCAAGACGGCATTCCCACGCGGAGCATGGGAACAAGGGGAATCGGTTAGGCGTGTGAGAACCGTTTCCGATTTCTCGTCCGATTCCGTTGTCAAACGGCTCTGTGGCTGCCCGCGGTCCCGCAACGGAGGGTATTCAGCTAATCCACGCCAGCCTATTTCCTTGGCCGAGATGATAGGATAGAATGCGGTCATTTGAACCTTTCCGAGCCCGAGGTCATCGTGAGTGTCGTCTTTCTCTCCTATCGCCGCGATGATAGCCCAGACGGGGTCGCCCGGATTTACGAGGCACTCAAAAACCTTCTCCCCAACCAGGAGATTTTCCGAGACATTGATAGCATGCGTCTCGGCGCGAAGTTCCCAGATCGACTCCGGGAGAAATTGGCAGTGGCCTCTGCCATCGTTGTCATCATCGGTCCGCGTTGGTTGGAAATCCTGAACCATCGCAAAACAGATCCCGTTGACTATGTGCGGAACGAAATCCGTATCGCCCTCGAATCCGAGGCCAAAGTCATCCCTGTGACCGTCGGCGGCGCGAAGATGCCATCGGAAGCCGACCTGGGCGAGTTCCCTGACCTGCTACGGCTGACTCATCGCAACGGCATGGCCATTCGATCGGACCCGGGTTTCGCAGACGATATCGTGAACCTCGTCAAGGGCATCGCCACTGCGGAATCGGTCGGTTCAGTCCTGGAGGGCAAGTACAAGCTGATCCGGTGGATCGGGAAAGGCGGGATGGGGACGGTCTTCATCGCGGAACAGACGCAACCAGTCCGTCGACAGGTCGCGGTGAAGCTCATCAACCAAGGGATGGATACCCAAGAGGTGTTGCGACGATTCACCGCCGAGCAGCAAGCCTTGGCGGTGATGAACCACCCCAACATCGCCCGGGTGCTCGATGCCGGCAAGACGCTCGCTGGCCGACCGTACTTCGTCATGGAGTTCGTGAAGGGAGTGCCCATCACCGAATATTGCGATGCGAAGAAGCTCAATCCCCGCGAGCGGCTGGCATTATTCGGCATGGTCTGTCACGCTGTGCAACACGCCCATCAGAAGGGGATCATCCACCGCGATCTCAAGCCCTCGAATATTCTCGTCGAAGTGGTCGATGGCAAGCC
Source organism: Gemmataceae bacterium (assembly GCA_003136315.1). Lineage (GTDB taxonomy): Bacteria > Planctomycetota > Planctomycetia > Gemmatales > Gemmataceae > Urbifossiella. The sequence continues at coordinate 2,015 of PLDW01000125.1, forward strand.
GGTGCCCAAGGTGATCGATTTCGGGCTCGCCAAGGCGATGGGGTTGCAACTCTCCGATAGCTCAGTCTACCCGGAATCCGGGCAGCGGATCGGCACGCCTACCTACATGTCCCCAGAACAGGCCGAGGGACTGCTCACCGACATCGACACCCGATCCGACATCTACTCACTCGGTGTCCTCCTCTACGAACTCCTCACCGGCGACACCCCGTTCAGCCGAGGGGAATTGGAGAAGATGGGCGAGAACGAAAGGCGCCGGGTGATCCGTGAGGACGAGCCACCTATCCCGAGCACTCGCCTGGGCACAGCCGAAACCCTGGCCAGCATTGCCGCTAGCCGGCAACTCGATCCCACCCGCCTGAAAAAGCTGATCCGCGGGGAACTCGACTGGATCACCATGAAGGCCCTGGAGAAGGACCGCACCCGCCGCTACGAAACAGCGACCGATTTCGCTCGGGATGTGGAGCGATATCTGGCGGACGAGGTGGTTGAAGCGCAGCCGCCGAGCGTCAGCTACCGGGCAAGGAAGTTCCTGAGGAAGAACCGTGGGCCGGTGGTTGCGGCGGGGTTGGTGTTGATCGCTCTGTTCGTTGGGATCTGCGGTACCATCTGGCAAGCAGGGCAGAAAGAAGCTGCCAAGCTGCGGGAAGAAAATGAGCGGCAACAGAAAGAGGCGACTGAGCGGGAAGCCGTCTTGCTGCGGGAATCCATGCTTCACCACAAGGGCTTGGCGCACTTCAGCCTCGCCAGATCTACATCGCCAGGCGATCGCAGCGACCCCGTCATTCGAGCACGAACAGAACACACTCTCAAAAAAGGCATCACTGCCCTCGAAGAGGCACACACGCAATTTCCCGGCCACTTTGAACACGCCTTCTTTCTCGGACTGAGTTATATTTCTCTCGCCGAGCTGACGATCGTCAAGGGGACCAATGCGGATTTCGTAATGACGTTAGATTTTCTCGATCGAGCCGAGCAACTTTTCGTGGAGATTCGCCGCTTGGACCCTCAAGATAATTGGGCTATTACGTACTTTCAAGAAATCTCAGCATTTTCAGATGCTAATAATATCGATGACTTTTTTCAAATAACGTTCAAAATTATTGGAGTTACTCGATTTTTAGCATATCTCTGCCTACTTCGTCCTAGCGAATCCCTCGCCGAATTCGATCGCACTTATCCTCAGATAACCGTTGCCACTCCACTGATTCCGCCCGGTGGAGACGCTGTTGAACCCAGCCTAGCAGATATCAAGAGAATGGTTCAACTAACTCAATTATTTGAGACAAAAATAAATAAAAATAAAGTAAATCAAGATGATCTTGTCTTTTTTCGTACGGCTCTTCTCCGCGCGGCAGAAGTCGAACAATCCCGTATGCCCTGGTCGACTGGCCCAGGACTTGATCACCTCAAGGCGATTCGGTTGGCCGCGCATTTGGCCGACTCACGCGGTGTAGCTGAGCCAGCGGTGTTCAACGCAGCCTGTGCGTTTGCCCTTGCTTCAGCAGCGCCAGACATCGACATCGCTGAACGAGATCGAAGGGCTGCCATCGCCGTCATGTACCTCGACCGGATCTGCCAGGCCGGTTATTTCCGTCACCCCATCAAGGGCAAACTTCGCAGGTCCGAGATCGTGAAAGATGACGCCCTGGACAGTCTCCGTGGGCGGCCCGATTTCCGCAAGGTTCTGGCCGAATCGCAGCTCATCCCGCCGGAACAGGCTCCACCCCACGGCCGGTGACCCGCTGACCGGGGCTTCCGCTGTTCCGATGCCGGTCGCATCACAACGACAATAGGGGTGGAGGGCGTCAGCATGACCACGTTTGCCGGGCTGCCTGACCCGACCGAAGTCCCCGGCGACCGGGCCGTTGCCGACGGGACGGAGGCTGCCGGGGCGACTCCCGGGGCTGCAGTGGATGCCCTCGTCGGCCGACCAGGCGGACCGACCGGCACCATGCTCATCCTCCTCCAATCCGCCGGGGCCGACGAATTCTTCACCGCCGACCAACAACTCCACCTCGCCGACCTGATGACCCGGTGGCGGCAGGCGCGAGACACCGGAGCCACCCTCCCCGCACCCGAGCAGGCCGAACTCGACTCCGGTATCGCCTCCGAACTCCAGGCTGCCACGGCCCGGACCGCCGCGGCACTCTGATGCACAAACCCGTTCGGCCTGTCCCATCCCAGGAACAACAATCGGTAAAACGGGAGTGCGAGGCTCCTGACGAGCGTGAGNNCCCGACCTACATCCCGATGTCCAACCACCTCAGTCGGGTCTCGCAAAGCCTCGACCCGACCTACATCCCGATGTCCAACCACCTCAGTCGGGTCTCGCAAAGCCTCGACCCGACCTACATTCTGCTCCGTCTTCGGCCAGCCACAGCGGAGCGGCCATCATCCTCACGGCAGCATGACTTCAGCCCCCGATTCCCCTGCCTCCGACCTCGTCACGTTCTCGCTGCCGGTGGTAAAATGCCATCACACCCCCGGAGGCCGATCATGACCGCTGTACCCAAGAAGAAGCTGACCGAGGCCGAATACCTCGCCATCGAGCGAGCCGCGGAGTTCAAGAGTGAGTTCTACAACGGCGAAATGTTCGCGATGGCCGGCGCCAGTCGGCAACACAATGAGCTGAAGGAAAACCTGATTGGCGAGCTCTTCAACAGACTCAAGGGGGGTCCGTGCCGAACATACTCGGCGGACCAGCGTGTGAAGGTCGAGCGGACCGGGCTGTACACCTATCCCGACTTGCTCATCGTCTGTGGATCTCCCGAGTTTGAATTGACGGACGGAATCGTCACGCTCCGGAACCCCGAGGTTGTGATCGAGATCATGTCGAAATCCACCGAGCACTACGACCGCGGGAAGAAATTCGGTCACTACCGGCAACTGCCATCGCTGCGGGAGTATGTACTCGTTGCAGAGGACCAGCCGCACATCGAGCGATATGTCCGTCAGACGGATGGGAGTTGGTTGCTGACCGTGTTCGACGGCCCAGCCGGAGAGTTCCCGTTTGTCACGGTCACGGCCACGATCCCGCTGGCCGATGTCTATCGCGGAGTCGAATTGCCGACCGATTCCTCCCCTGGCCTGTGATCCGAGGGAAAACACCTCGTGATTTCGCAACTCTTGCCACCACTTCCTTCTCTGGCAGGCAACTTCCCCAGTAGGCTGACCTGAATGATCGTTCCCGATGACATAATGGTGTTCAGTGTTCAGTGTTAAGTGTTCAGTGTTCAGTGTTCAGTGTTAGGGC
>PLDW01000121.1 GCA_003136315.1 Gemmataceae bacterium
GAAGCCTGTAGAGACCAATGCCGCTCGCGGGAGGGATTCTCCGGACGGCGTTCAGGGTGTGGGGGTGTGAAGGAAGCTCGGAGAAGGAGATCTGCTTGGTGATCTCCCGATTAGGATGGCGGAATATCAAATAATCCCACACATCTCCCCCGACAGACGGATCATAGACCATCACCCTGATCGCCGGCTTGGGCGATCTGGAGTCGTACCCCCTGACCAGTGCCTTCCCCTCGCGAACCACCATATCGCGGACCTGGCCATTGAGCTGCTCCTGGAGCCGATCCTGGAGCCGATAAGTCGTTGGGGTGTACCAATATCGGCCCGAGCGGACCAAAAAATGTGGATTCTTTGGGTCTTCTATCGGAGGTTTCTGAACCCACGTGCGTTCGTACAGGAAGGACATCGAGGTGATGGCAGCCTGGGCCGCCCGATTTCCTTCCTGGGCGTGTTTGAGTAGGGCCTCGTCGACCTCCGCCGCAACTGCTCTGGGACCAACGGCGAGGCCAGCCAGGAGAGCCAAACACCAACGCGAGCGATTTCGTGTCATAACGACCTCGTGGTTCGGTTTGATATTAGTACTTAACAAAATTATACCCCAGAGTCAACCATCGTTCGCGATGGTTCGCCCTGCTTGGAAAACGACTATCCGCAGCCCATCCGTTCGCGATCCTCCGCGATCGTTGGCCCAGTCAGATGGAGGGGACCAAAGCCGAAGGAGTTGCCCGAGGGTCAGGGCAGCGCGAAGAAGGGCAAGAAACTGTCGCCGTCTAAGGGGTGAGATCCTGGCTTCAGGAATGACCGTAGCCCCGGGAAATTTCCCAGGGCTGAGGCATTGGATAGGCTTCTACGGCTTCTTCCCGGTGAACACCTCGCCCACCTTGATGACCAACCCGGTGATGGGGGTGAGAGACTTCACACGCCAGCATAAACGGCTGGACGTCGCTTTGCATCCGGTTCCACCCGGCGGAGAATTTCATGGGTCACGGCAGCTTCGTCCCCGTGCCCACTCAGCACATAGCGAAACAACTGGATCACCGGGTTTCCCTCACCCCAATTGAAGTACACGCTGGGTCGCCGCCCGGTCATGTCCCTCAAGTGAAGCAGCAATGCTGCTATTCCATTCGGGACGGCTGTTGCCTCGACCTTTAGCACCCGATGATGGGCGACCTCGACTCCTCGCACCTGAAGCACATTGGTGAAGTCCGAGGCATCACGAACGTAAACCTCAAGAAACAGCACGGGTTCCTGCGACAAGAGGTTGAAATCCCCCCGCTGGTCAACCTCGTCGGCCGCGTAGTCGGCCGGAAGCGGGAGGGCCGGGTCGTGGGCCAACAGGTGGAGCGGTCGGTCCCCAAGGTCGGCCAAGAACCGCTGGGCCAGGTCGTCCAGTTCTACCCCCTCGATTCGCAGTTCCAGCGTCCGCCATACACGTGACGCCATAGACACCAGGACAATCGCAGCAATGAACAGTCCGGCGATCTTGACCCCTTCCGGCCGCTCGACGATGTTCGCCCCTGTGGTGTAGAGAAACACGACAGCAACAAACACGAACCCCCAGCCCGCCCACCGAGATCCTTCACGCCGCGACGAAATAGCGGCTGCGGTCGCTCCCGATGTCATCAGGACCAACACACCGGTTGCGTATGCCCCCGCCTGCGCGTCCACGTTAGCCCGAAAGATGAGGGTGATGACCACGGCCGTTGCCGTATACAGCAAAACCAGGGGGCGGGCCGCCCGGGTCCATTCTGGGGCCATCCCATAGCGCGGCAGGTATCGCGGGACGATGTTGATCAGTCCCGCCATCGCCGACGCACCGGCGAACCACAGGATCAGGATTGTGCTCAGATCGTATGCCGTCCCAAACCACTCGCCGAGGAGGCCGTGAGCCAGAAACGCCAGCGCCCGGCCGTTTGCCCGCCCGCCAGGCAGAAACTCATCAGCCGGAATGAGGAGAGTCGTAATCAGGCTGCTGGCGATCAAGAAGATGCTCATCGTCAGGGCTGCTGTGACCAGCAATTTACGGGTGTTTCTCACTCTTCCCGTCAGGTTCGCCTCGGTGTCGGAGGGTTCGCCCTTGACCAATGGCATGACGGCGACCCCGGTCTCGAATCCGGACAACCCAAGTGCGAGTTTCGGGAACACCAGAAGGGCGATCGCGGCCATTGTCCACGGGCTTCCGTGTTCGGCCCACAGGTTGCTCTGCCAGTCGGCGATGGTATGCGGGTGTGAGATCACCTCGAATAGTCCCACCCCAACCACCACAGCGTTCAAGGCCAAGTAGATCCCGACGAGAAGTACGGCGATCCCGACCGCCTCCTTGAACCCGCGGAGGAATACCCCGCCGAGGACTCCGACCAAAAGCAGCGTGATCACCACCTGTTGCCCTTTAAGGGCTGGTGGGCAGAACGGGTTTTCCAGCAAATGGGCCGTCGCATCAGCGGCCGATAGGGTGATGGTGACGATGAAGTCAGTTGCTACGAACCCGAGCAGCACGAGGACCAGCAGTTTCCCCTGCCACCACGGGAGGAGGTGTTCCATCATCGCGATCGAGCCTTCCCCTCGGGGGCTTTGGCGGGCCACGTACCAGTACACCGGGAGGGCACCCAGCAGTGTCAGCCCGACGAGTACGAGGGTGGCGACCGGGCTCAACAGGCCAGCCGCCAAGGCGGCGATCCCGGGTTGGTAGCCGAGGGTGCTAAAGTAATCCACACCAGTCAGGCACATCACCCTGTACCACGAGTGTGCAGACTTCGGCTCGTGGGCATGTGGCCCAGCGAGACCTCGGGTGTCGGCCCCCTCCAGGAGCCAGCGGAGGAACAATCGGCGAGCGCGTTGGAGGGTGATGGCCATGTGGGGATGGTCCAGAGGGGTGAGTGGGCCGACATCATACGGGGGATCAACCTGGTCGTCTGGGTGCGCCCCTCTCCCCCTCCCGCATCCGCAGGGCAGTGACCGCCCGAAGACGAACACAGCCCCTTGCTTCATCAGCATCAACTGTGCCAGCCGCCCAATCAACTCGTTGGTCTGGTAACCTCAGCGGATGAGCCGAGGAACCACCTCCGACGCGCACAGCGCCTGCCCGTGGGCCGATCGGCAGTCGACCGGGGAATCGAACACACCCGATGATTGAGCGATGGAGGGGCCAGCGGTGCGAGAATTGAGCCAGCGGGGAGTGTGGGAACGCTCCATCGGCCGAGGTCGTGATAGGACCGGCCCAGTCTCTCACTGGTCACGGTTCTCGGCCGACAAGCGTAACTCAGTCCAGGCGGAAACAGACCCGAAAGCCGCAGTTGACGTCGCGGTAAACGGGCGAGAGGCTACCGCGGTGCGCCGCGCGACAGAACCTGGCGATGAGGAACCAGGAGCCCCCGCGGATGGCACGATTATCGTCACATTGTTTATATTTATTGTCGCACCACTCCGCCACGTTCCCTGACATATCGCACAGCCCCCAGGGGTGTGGGGCTTTCGTCTCGTAACTCCCTACCGCTGTCGTCCGTTCCAGGTGCGAACCTTTCGCGGCCCCGCCATAGGGGTAGGTGCCGTTGCAATTCGCCTCGGTCCCGTTGAGCGTGTCCCCCCAGTAGAACGCTCGACCGTTTCCCTTCCCACCGCGGTAGGCGTATTCCCACTCGTCCTCGTGCGGAAGCGCGAACCGCCCCACACCCCCGAACACGGCTGTCATCCCGTCTCGCTCGTTCAACGCGTTCAGGAATCCCTGGCAGTCGTCCCAGCATACGTTCTCCACCGGGAACCGGGTCGTTTGCATCCCCTTTGCCTTATTGTCTTTCGTCCCATCGAAGTAACTCGGGTTACTCCTCATGACCGCTGCCCACTCCCCCTGCGTCACTTCGAACTTCCCTAGCCAGAAACCCTTGCGTCGATAGAGCCCGCGGGTGGCCTCGTTCTCCTCATCCAGCCAGTCCGGCCTGTCCCCGTCATACCCGGTCCGGGTCAAAAAGTCCTGCTCGGTCCTGGGGGAGCCCAACTGGGCTGTCCCCGTTGGAATCCAACAGAACCGCATCTTCACACCCTTGGCGATCTCAAAGTCCCGCGTGTCACCGGGCTGCAGTCCTGGCCGTGCCGGCGCGGCGAAGAGTTCAGGAGACAGCACCTCCCCCACCGCCAGCAACACCCCGACGAGGGCGGAGGCGGACGCTACCACGCACAGGGATCGGCACCTGCGGGAGGTCATGATCGGTCTCCGGGGATTGGGGCTTCAGATCAAGCGTAGCCCCAACCGGGCGTGTTCGCAACGCTCAGGCAAATGTGGCCACCCCTTCAACTTCTTCACCTTTCCGCGCCCGCTTTCGGCCCGTTTTCGCGATGATACTGATGCCGGTGAATGGGCGACGCCGGCACGAGCGACCCTGGAGCAATCCAGGGTCGTGTCGTTTCAGGGCATTGAGGCCGACCAAGTTGCGGGTGAGCCATCGGAATCACGTAGAATCCCTCTGATCCGCTTGCCAAGAAACATGGTCCGCTTTTTCAAAGCTCGAAGTGTGATGCTGCAGGAGGCATCCATAAATGGCAAAAGGTCCACCGACGGGAACGCTCTCCTGTCCCCACTGCGGAAAAACGATCCCCTCGCAATTCTTCCAGGATGCGCCCCGGGGTCAAAAGGCCCCGGTGGCTGAGGCCGAGGGTGCGAAGGGACCATCAAATGTGATCGCTTGCCCCTTCTGCGGGCGGCCGATCAACTTGCAGAGGCCCTGATGAGGATGAGAAGACGCCCCCCGCAGCAATCCTGACCACTCCTCACCCCCTCAGGTTCCTCCGGCCGACTCGCGCCTGAGCGAACACCTCCCGGGACAGGGTCGCGGTTCCACCGCAGTGGGGGCAAGCGGCGACACCACCGGCGGGCGAGGAGGTGATCGTCACCCGGTCATCGGTAAGGTCAATCACGAAACGGCACCGCGGGTTTGAGCAGGTGGCCGTCGGTTGGTCGGTAGACATAGCGAGTCCTCTTTGGATGGGCGTAATCAAGGGCGTGTCATCCGGATTGGCCGCGTGAACTCCTGGCGTCGAGTTTCTGCGGCCAGCGGGGTGGGCTCACGCATTCAGCCGATGGCGAAGATCGGCGAGAGCACCATGCTCGATCTGCCGGACCCTCTCCCGGGTCAGTCCCAGTTGCTCCCCGACCTGCTTCAGCGTGGCCGGCTCCCCGCCACCCAACCCGAACCGCAGCCGCAAGATGGTCGCCTCGCGGTCGCCCAGTTGATCGAGCGTGTCAAGCGCTGCCCGCACGCTGTCCGCAGTCGTCAGCCGGTCGGCCGGGCCAGCCCCCAGGTCTGCCAGTAACTCCGCGGGTCGCTCCTCGCCCCCGGCCCCGACTCCCCTGCCTGACGTCACCGCCTTCTGCCCCTTGACGACCGCCTGAACCTGCCGGGCTGTCAGTCCGAGGTGGGCCGTTACCTCCTCCCGGGAAGCTTCCCGCCCAAGTTCACCCCGAAGTTGGGTCGCGGCCCGCCACCACTTGCCGAGCAGGGTTCCCATGTACTGGGGCAACCGGACGACGTGTCCCGACTTGTTCAGAGCCACCCGGATCGACTGCTTGATCCAGTAACTGGCGTAGGTGCTGAATCGCGAGTTCATCTTCGGGTCGAACCCCTCGACTGCCCGGAGCAGGCCGAGGTTGCCTTCCTCGATCAAATCCTCCAGCGCAACCCCTTTGCCCACGTATCGGCGGGCGATGCAGATCACCAGTCGGAGGTTGGCCAAAACCATCTCATTACGAGCCACGGGGTCGCCTCCTGCGATCCGGTAAGCCAGATCGTTCTCGGCGTCCGCGGAAAGGAGTGGGGTCCGGTTGACCTCGGCCAGGTAGGAGTCAAAGGAGGTGCGGGTCACCGGCGTCTCAGCAAGGGGATTCATCCCTCTGCGGACCGGGTGATCGTTCCGCGGTCTGTTGGCGTTCTCGGTAGGTACGCGCGGAAGTGGGCTGCGGGTTGCCGTCATGGCGGGGCCGGCTTTCAGGGCGGTGAGGGGTGACTCAACTAGCGCGAGATGCCAAAGGCCTCTGCGGCATTGCATCGCTCCTGCCTTGTTTGAGGCCCTGGAACTCGGCTGCGGTTCATTGGTGGTACCTGGGGCCTGCCTTATTATCGATCCTCAGCGAACAATTTGGATGTATTTTTTGTCCAGACGTGCCAATCTGGCCAACCATTCCGCTTCGGTCATCGCCAGCACGGAGCCGCGTTGACCCGATGATACCCGATGCCCTCGGCCACGACATCGCGCCATTTGCCCCAGAACGGCCGATCCCACCTGCAAGCCTATGGAGCAGTTGGGTGAGATCGGCCGCCCGCGGGGCGGTGATGCGTCGTGGAACGGGAAAACTCTGCGGCGTTGGAGCTGGGGTGTCCTTGAGGCTGGAGTGCCGTGGTGGCCCCCAACGGCCACAGCAGCGGTTTGGTTCGGGTCTGGATACTGTCGGCCAAGCCTGCCCGGCCTCACCGTTGCACGGTGAAGAGATCCACCCGCCACGAACGCCCCTCTTTCACGAGCACTAGCCGGCAGGGATACTGTTCGTCCTTTGTCTGCACGCTCCCCTCGATGGTGGCCAAGCCTTCGTCATGTGATAACTTCCCGTGACCGACCTTGCATTCAGTGAGGCGCTTACCGCCGGCCACCGCGACGTTCATTTTCCCGGAGTTGCGCTCCTCCGCAGAAAGCCGCTCACGGAAATCTTTGGAGAGGAGGCCGTACGCTGAACTACCGTCTTCATTTCTCACCGCGTCGAGGAATAACTGGGCGGTGTCTTGGGCCGCTTCCAGCGAGGCAGAATCCGCTTGCCACCGAAACCACAGCGCTGGACCTAACGGATGGAACAAGATGATGAGGACGAAGATGATGAGGAAGAAGATGCCGATTCCGAAGCACCCAGCCACGGCGTGGAAAGGTTTGGCGTCATTCTGCTTGGGCTCGCTGGCCATACTCACCTCGCAACTGCTGCCGCCCGATCGCTCGGACTCAGGTGCGCGCTCGGTCCTCTGCGCTGTGTAGGTGATTCTGACTGGACGATAGCTCCGCCGTCAAGCGAATTGCCGAGGAACCCGTCGAGTGGTCAACGCCCCGAGCCCAGACCGATTTTCAGTGGCTGGTCGGAGGTTCAGCCCGGGTCCGCTTGAAGAGCAGTGGCTCAAGAGCGTCCTTCTCAAGTCGGCGAGTGAATCGAACGGAACCGGCGGGGGAGAGGTGGGTGCCGTCAAAAATCTCGTCGTCGGGTACCCAGGCGCGGGCGTCGATCACAGGTTCTCCGGTCGCGCGACTGAGGTCGGCATGAATAAGGTCAAGTTGGGCCTGCGTCTCTGGCTTGATCTCTGCCCGCATAACGCTGTACTCGGGCATGCGGACCATGACAATCCTCACGCCGACTCGCTGGCACAGCGACACGATCTCGCGATACACCCGGATCAGCGACTCGGAACACGGTTGGCTACTGATCCCCTTGGCCCAGTAGCGGGGCGACTGACTCTTCTGCTCGTGCGACCAGTGTTTCGTCCCGTCCAGGTAGTGCGGCAGAACCAACCAGCCGTTTTGGTCGATAAACCGCCATGACATTTCGCTCTGCTCGGCTGAGGTGGCCCACCGTGGGAGGAGACAAGCTTGGAGGTTCTTCCGATAGGAGAGCCAGGGGAACCGTTGGAGGCGGAGCCAGCGGTCACAAACCGCATCCCCATCCGGGTCGTACCGGCATATGACCGGCAGGTCATTGCCCTGGAGACGGAGGAGGGGATAGTAAGTCTCGGCCCCAAATTGGTTGGCCCCCGCGCAAAACGCCCCTTGGGTGTCGATCAGAACGAAGTCTGGGCGGACGCCGCCGGCCAGCATCCGCCGGAGCGTCAGAAGTTGGACCACACTCCGGCCGCTAGGAAGCCCGAAGTTAAAGACGACCGGCCCACCCTCGCTCGCTGGTTTCACAGTCGTCAGGGCTGATGGATTGAACCCCATGGCGGTGAGCGAACTGCCGAGCATCACAACGCATGGCTGGTCCGGCGGCTTATCGTGGACCTGCCGCCGCAACATCTGAAACCGCATGCCGTACTCGGCATCTCGCAACACCGGTTGCCGCTCGGCCAGGGGAAAGAACAAGGCCGTTAGCCCAGTGAAGAATGCCAACCCCCAAATGACGGCCCCTCGGCCCTGGGCGGCCAGGTCGGACCGTCTCTGTCTTGCGGTCGGTCGGGTTTGCCGTGCAGCCGTTACGGTCGTTTGCCATGTTCCGAGGAGCGAGGCGAGAATGGTTCGCAGGTGGGTCGGCATGGCTTCGCTCACTGGAGCCTCGGGGGTCTCCGCCAGGCTCCTCAGAACTGGGGATCGATAAACACCGCAGCATATCCGTGTCTGAGGAGCAGCGCGGGATAGCGGACTGCCAACCCAGCGCCAAGAGTAATAATCGGTCGTGTGGGATCGACGGGATAACAGAAAGACCGTGCTTGTTTAACCCCCCTGTCTGCTCTGATCCCAGGACCGTAATCTCGCTGACAGTCTTGAGAGCGACATTCGGCAGGCAATTGGCAGGGCGAGGGCGACAATGCCCGGCCCTTTGGCCAGGCGCTGGAAGGTCATTCGGGCTAAGAGCTGTGATGGCAGTCACAAAGCAACCTGCTCCACACCCGTGGCCGGGGCAGTGGTCGGCGTCGGCTGATCCTCGGCACTCCTCTCCCGCCGACCTACAAGAATGGCCTCCGCCCCAACCCATTCTCGCTCCAACCGTGTCAACCGCTCATCTCACGCCACGGGCGGCTGTTCGCTCGCTTCGTCCAACTGCTTCTGATCGAGAGAGGTGTCGCCGGTCAATCGCTGGACCTTCGCTGCGATGTGCGGCGCAATCTTCTGCGCACGCGCAATCGCTTCCTCTCCCCACGCGATGAGATCCGTTCCGGATGGAGTAACCGAACGCCCATGTTCAGGATGATTAGGACCAGCGGACAAAACCGCTCGACTGTGAGGCAGAGGGGAGTCATACCGCCCTCCGTCTCCCCCTTCCTTCCCAGGGAAGGGGGTTGGGGGGTTAGGTTTTATCCGGAAGTCCTTAGTTGGGTTAGGGGACATACAGGGGCTCAGCCGGTGATTGTCGTCATAACAAATGCCCCTACTATGCCGGATCCCATTCATTTCCTGAATTTCGACCCGGGCGGCTTCCTCTGGTACGAATTTGGCTTTGTGATCCTTCTCAAGAGTGCTTTGCCACAACAGCGGTTGTGGGCGGAGTCACCTCAGAGCGGAAATCCTGGCGAATCGGGTAAGGCTTTGGGGTTGTCCTTATAGACACTCTCGCGAGAACACCCCTCCACTGTCGCCCGACAGGATCTCCTCATGGTCGCCACCCTGGATGAATACACATCGACCCCCCGCATCCTCCTCGTCGAGGTGGAGGGGGTCCGTTGCCCCCGATGCCGCTCGAAGCTGATGACCGAGGGCGAGCATGTGTGGTGTACGTTCGTCGGGAGAAGGTCGGGTTCATCCGTAGTCCCGGCCTGCACATTCGGATTCGATAGGCCGGTTGCGCTGGCCGCAGAGGAGTCGTGAGTCTTATGTCCTTGCGGCCCTGTTGTTGGCCCACTTTGTGCATGTTCAGTTCGATACCTACGAGTGTCTTCTCCAGACTTGATCGCCTGGTCGAGGAAGATGCGCTAACAGGATCGCTGAACCGACACCTTGCTTGCCGCTGAGAATCGTCCGCATGTAAAGCTCAATTGATCATACTTTGATATGGCCACGTCTGCTTAACGACCGGTGTCCTCGTTGCGGATCATCCCTGATGACCGACGGATTCCGCAACTGGTGCCCATCCCGCGGGGATCTGTCCACCTCACCCCCAATCCCAGCTTGTGGCTACGAGGTCATCTTGCCGGTGCCGCTGCCCCCAATGTCGTCATGACAGCGCCATGTGCGGGTTGGAGAGTCTCGTGGCGTGATCGAAAGATCAGCGCTACCAGGTTCTCGGGAGAGACAGCAAGGACTCTCTGGGAATCGTCCGATGGGGTGAAGCGGAACCGGCTTACCCCAGGGGCTGGTTTTTAGACGCAAACTCGCTCGATACGATATCGAGAGCAGACGATACAACGGCTATTCCGAGAAGGCCATTCGGTGATTCATCGTGGAGCGGTATAGCGGGAGGATGGCCCGGTTGCTTCTGGGCGGGTGAGCTCCGAGTTCCTCGGCAATTCGCTTGACGGCATTCAAGCTCTCCAATCAAATGGCATTCCGCGGCTGCCCAGACAAGAGATGCTCAGAGGTACACGTACGATGCCAATCAACATTCAGTTAGTGCTGCACCGAATTCACGCTATCATAAAGAACGCAGGACTGGTTACGGCCCAGCCCGCCCTGGAGGCCGCAGGCCGTCTGTACGCGATCTACAACAACACAACGAGTCGACACGTCTATGTTGGTACAGCCGGTAACCTCCAGGTCCGCTTCCGGGAGAGGATTGCCGCGGCCCGCGAGTTCGGCTTCAACAACGCAGCGCTCAACCCGATCAGAGTCCATGCGTACAGAGTGATTGTCAACGGCCAGGCTCGCCAGCCAAACGATCTTGGCTTTGCCGGCGGTATCGACGTTGAGCACCTACTGATCCGCTTACACCTCAACCAAGGGATTAACCTCCGCAACATAAACAAGCTGGCGCCTTATCTCAACACCTCCGGCCAGGTGATCAACCTGACATTAACGTCGTCGCCCGCTCTGGTCGTCCCGGCGTACCTTGGCGGGGCGGTTATCAACGCAGCGATTGCCAATCTTGCCAATTATTGAAAGACAAATGAAAGGTATATAACGAATATCGACATTGTCACTAGGCCGGGCGATCTGCGTAACTACTCACCTGACCCACCGACCTGAGAACAACGAACCCCCGGCGACGGCCTGATCGACCCCCAGCACGCATGGCTTCGCGCCTGGGACACGATCTCCGCTCAAGACGACTTTCCGGGGGGGACGGCCTGAGTGGAGGGCAGCCTACGGCGCTTCCCGGGCCATTTCCGGGGCATTCGCCAGACAATCCGCCCTCATACACTCCGACAGCCCGCACCCGAGGGGGTGAACTTCCGTCGGCTCGGTCTTCTCCTCGGCGGCCGAAGTGCGGTATATTAGCCCCATAAAACCTTTCGACGACCGGAGATGCGAACCCGGCACGCTGCAAAGGGCGGCGGACTGGCGACTGGAGAGAAACCCGGTTCTCCGCGAAACGTCTGAAGGGGTAACGGTGTGCTGCCAGCCCCTACTGGACCGAGTGTCCATTCCGGGCTCGACAGGTACTGCGTGAGGGGGTGCCAAGTGAACTTTTCCAACCAACCGCCCTCGAAGCAGTGGTCGGTGCTGAAATTTCGAGGCGAAACAATCGCTGAGGTCTGGTTTAAGCCCGACGACAATCCTATGGCCCTGTTGTTTCGCATCCCCCAGGCCACGTTTCAGATTCCCGGGATCGACCGGCGGTTGACGGTCGAGAACCTCCTGAAGGCCGTCGGGGTCGCGGCGGGGGCGATGGAATCCTGGCGGGATGTCGACACGGACGGGCCTGGAGTGACCGGGTCCGGGCACTCGCTTGCCCCGCCCCCTCCTGACGTCACCCACCTGAACCTGTTCGTCAGTCTCAAGCCGCCCCAGGCCGCCGCGGCCGAGGAGAGTCGCCCGCCGGAGGCACCGGAGACCGATACGGGGCACCCGCCGGAGGTTCCCCAGACCGAGGAGAGTGATCCGGCGGACGTTCAGGAGATCGACGAAGCAACGTGGCAGTTTCTGGAGGGTCGTTGGAACGCCATCCTGGGTTTGGAAGCGGGTGTGGACAACTTGCGCATCAGCATGGAGGGGCTGCGGGCCGAAATGGACGCCGCGGCCCGGAAGACGTTGCCGCTGGACGTCAAAGTCAACGCCTTGAGCGCCGACGTGGCGCAGTGGACAAAGGCGAAAGGCCGGCTTCACTATGCCGCGCCGAAGGCCCGGGAGTTCATCCACCGGGCGACCTGGGCGACGGGTACGCCCGAGCGGAAGAAGTTGATGGAGTTCGTCGAGAGCCACATCCAACCGCGGGTTCCGTTTCCCCGGATCGAAGAGGTGCTGGCGCAGTTCGAGGGCTTACTCAAGGACCGGCAGGCGTTGTATGGTCAGGGTATGGCGGCCTACCAGGAGTGCAAAAGCCTCGCGGCCGAGTGCCAGACTGCCCTCCGGACACTACAGAGCAACGCCGCCGCAAATGCGAGCCGAAAGAGTGGCGGACTCGGGTCGAAGGGAAAGTCCGGCCGCCGGGCATGACATCCGACGAAGGCGTTGGGGCCGCCCTCACCCCTTCCGCCGGCCCTAAAACGCAGGCACCTTCTCCCGCGTTCGGCTCCTCGTTACCGCGTTCGTCGTCTACCCGATCTGTTTGGCAATCACCTCGTCGTGCTCCGTCCCAAGCATCACACTTTGCTCCGATGTCCAGCCTCCACCTCAATGACCCGCAAGATTTGTGGCGGTCCGAACCAAAGGACAGGGTTTCCCTTGATGAGTCGCCCGCTCACGCACCCAGAGTATGAACGGTCCTACGTACTTATACAGGAACCCGCAGAGGCNNCTCAACGGGTTCCTGTATTAGAGAGGGAGGCGGCGACTTCCTGAGGCAACCGCGTGCGCAACATGATCCCGGAGATAGGCGTGAAGGTCTCGTGGTAGCAATAATTGCGATGGGATAATTCAGGTCAAATATAACAAATATCTGCCCAGATCGTAAATTTGATTTCCAGCTCAGCTACGCAGCTTCGGCATTATGTATGCTGGAACAGTCTCTCCAGCCCCATCTTGGACAGTTGGTTGCGATATCCACGGGCCTTGTCAGCCAAACGCTAGGTTTTCTCGAGTTTCCCCATTCTGTGCTCGGGATTCGTCAGGCGGACGCACACCCGCGCTCGACGTGAAACGGATCCAGTCATGGCTACCGTGAACACCAGACTCGCCCCGACCGTACTTGCAGTCGACGACAACGACGACGCCCGGACCTCACTGGCCTGGCTGTTGCAGAATGATGGGTTCCGAGTACTTGAAGCAGCCACAGCCAGCGAGGCACTCCGTCTCACCCACTACCACCCCGATCTCATCGTGCTGGACGTGGTCCTCCCGGACCAAGACGGATTCGAGGTTTGCCGCCTGATCAAAGCCGACCCGGAAACCGCCTTTACTCCTGTCCTGATGCTGTCCGGGCAAGCGGTCGGCGACAACGACCAAATCCACGGGTTGGAGGGTGGGGCTGATGCATATCTCATTAAGCCCGCTCAGCCGGGGCTCCTCTTGGCTCACCTTCATGCCCTCCTCCGGGTTCGACGGGCTGAGGAGGCAGCGCGGGCCAGCGAGGCCAGGTATCGGGCCATCATCGAGTCGTCCGACGCAGCCATTGTAAACACTGACCCGGACTGGATGGTTCTCAGTTGGAATCCTGCGGCGGAACGACTCTTCGGATACACGCCCGCCGACATCGTCGGGCGGTCAATCCTCGCTCTTGTCCCGGCGGACCAACACTCCGAAGTCCGGCGGACAATCGAGCGAGTTCGAGCTGGCGAGCGGGTGGCACCATTCGAGGCGGTCCGACTCTGCAAAGATGGCCGACCGGTCCACGTCTCAGTCAATCCGTGGCCTGTTCGAGATGCTACGGGAAGATTTCTCAGCCTGGCTGCTGTGTATACTGATCTAACCGAGAAGCGACGTCTGGAGGAGCACTTCAGGCAAGCCCAAAAACTGGAGGCCGTTGGCCGACTGGCCGGTGGTCTCGCCCATGACTTCAACAACTTCCTCACGGTTATTAACGGGTGTAGTGAACTGTTGCTCAGCCGTCTTCACACCGACAACCTCGCGCGAGGGCTTGCCGAGGACATCCACAACGCTGGGGAACGTGCTGCGGGGTTGATCCGACAACTCTTCACACTCGGCCCTAAGGCGGTTGTCGCTGCCGAGGCGGTTGACCTGAACACTCTCGTCATGGAGTTGGAAGGGATGGTGCGACGGCTCATTGGGGAGGACATCGAACTTGCAGTTCGCCTCCAACACTACATAGAGCCCATCTGGGCCGATCCCGGTCAGATCGAGCAGGTTATTATGAATTTGTGCGCGAACGCCCGGGACGCAATGCCCCGAGGAGGGAAGTTAACCATTGAAACTCGAATGGTGATGTTGGAAGGGAGGAAAGACTGGCCGGGGAGAATTATGTTGCAGGGGGCCTTCGTCCTACTCGCAGTGAGTGATATTGGGGTGGGCATCGCCCCCGAAGTGATGGATCACATCTTCGAACCGTTCTTCACCACCAAGGAAGTTGGCCAGGGGACCGGCTTGGGGTTGGCCACCGTCTACGGGATTGTCAAGCAGACCGGCGGGCACGTCGAGGCAAGTAGCGAAGTCGGCAGAGGAACCACGTTCAACGTGTATCTGCCGACGGTTGTGTAATAGGTCGGACAGGAGGCAGGTGTCTGGCCAGCCATTCCGGGGGCATTGTAAATCGTTACAGTGTAAGGACTTTGGCATTCACCCTTTCGTAATGGTGTTCACTAGATCGTGTGTTCATTAAGTTGCCATAAGGTCTTTGTCTGCCGGGATTTCTGCGCAGGTATGTGCAAGTGTTGTACACTAGACGTCCATTTCGTAAATCTCTGGGCAGTCGTACTTCCTGTCATCCCAAGACCTTACGTCATGTGGATCTCGGGATAGCTGCCCAAGGACTTATGAAATGGACATCTAGATCTCCCGGGAATTGCTGGCACTTAACGTGTCGCGACCTCAAAGTTGAAGTGCGGAAGCCTCATCAACTTCGCCAAAGTGTGGAGACCGCCCTGATTGGTCATCAAGCTGCACGGGGGGATGTTGCCAAGCATCTGGGTGACCGGGTCGAGACGATCGTGAAGACTTACCCTCACCCAACCGGGGCCGATCCGTCCATAGCTCTCGATACTCTGTTAGGTGGGCACAAGGTGGAATGATAGAACAGGAGATGTCGTAAGTATCAGTGGGAAAGTCACTTGTGGCAAGTCGCTATGAGTACGTTAACGTACCGAGACCTGAAAGCGTTGTCAACGGTTTTCCTTCTCGACTTCGCCATCGCTGTCCAGGAAGGGAGTACCAACAATGCCCATTCCCAACGAACCAGATGTTGAAACGATCAGAATCAACGTCTGCCAGAAGTGGTGTTCTCTTTGCAAGCTGGGGCGAAGCGAATGCGTCGGGCCTCGAACGGCCCGTTTTCATCATGGCTCCTCTTCACCTCCGGCGCGGATGAGGCGGCCCCTTGGCACCCGTCCCGCCCGACCGGCCCCCCGGCGACCTTGGTGGCCCTTGCGCTCCCTGCGACCGTCCTCCGGGTCGGCCCTTTTTCCCCGCCCCAGGCGATGCTTTTGGAGCAGTGGATGAGTAATCGAAATCCGGGAGCGTGACCCGTGGGAGCCGGTGCCCAACTTGCCGCTCGATCCGGGCCAGCGACCCCTCCTCGTCTGGCGCGACCAGGATAAATGCATCCCCCTCAGCTCCCGCTCGACCGGTCCGCCCAATCCGGTGGACGTAGTCCTCCGGCACGTCTGGAACGTCGGTACTGATCACATGGGTAATGTGGTCAACATCCAACCCTCGGGCTGCGATGTTGGTGGCCACCATGACCTGGCACTCGCCGCGACGGAACCCCTCCATTGCCTTGGTCCGCTGAGCCGGTGTTCGGTTGCTATGCAATTCTGCGACTGTGAACCCATCCGCCTCCACCAACCGGGCGAGCTTCTTCGCCCCGTGTTTGGTCCGGGTGAAGACCAACACCGAGGGCATCTCGGTCTCTCGCAGGAGATGCCTAAGGAGCGCAGTCTTGAGGTGTTCGGGAACTGGATACGCCGCCTGGGTGATACCAACCGCGGTGGTGCTCCTTCGGCCAATCTGGATGCTTGCGGGATTCCGGAGGAGTTCCTTGGCAAGCGAAGCAATCGTCGGCGGCATGGTGGCTGAGAACATCAGTGTCTGCTCTCGGGAAGGCAGACGCGAAATGATCCGCCGGACATCCGGGAGGAACCCCATGTCGAGCATGCTGTCGGCCTCGTCGAGGACGAGGGTGGTCACGCGGTCGAGGCGGGCGATCCCCTGGTTCATCAGGTCGAGCAGCCGACCGGGGGTGGCAACGATCACATCCGGGCCGGTTCGCACTGCCCGTTGCTGCGGACCCATCGGCCGCCCACCCACGACCAGAATGGACTTCACGGGGGTGTGCTGCCCAAGCCCCCGGCACACGTCCTCGATCTGCTCAGCCAGTTCTCGGGTGGGAGAAACGATCAGAACCCGGGTCATCCCGCGTGGGAGCGCGAGCAAGCGATGCAGGATTGGTAAGAGGAACGCGGCGGTTTTCCCTGTCCCGGTCTGGGCGGTGGCCATGACATCCTTGCCCAGAAGTGCAGGTGGAATCGCCCCGGCCTGGACGGGGGTTGGCTCCGTATAGCCCAGTTCTTTGATGGCCCGTATGAGGGACGGGTGGAGTCCGAGGGACTTGAACGGCATCGTGGCTCCGGTCGGTGGAAAAAGACCATTATACCAACGACACCGGCTCCTGCCCCGGCCGCGTTCTCTCTCATCGCGGATCGCGGTCCACAGGACTCTGTCTATTGCACAGGTATTACCGCAGCTTGTTGGGCTCAGAACGGCCGCCGCACTGCAGCGCAAACCCACGACCGTTGCGGCCGTCGGTCGCTCGGCTTCAGCCCCGGATGGGGCGATCGTTCTCAGCCCAGGGCGGAAGCCTTGGGCGTTCCTTCTTCCCCTTCCCGCCACATCACACGTCGAATGGCAGTGGCTTTGCCTGTCACCACATCCACCTCCACGATGGCTCCGGCAAGGCGGACGTCCCCCGTGGCCACGTCGAAGGGGGTTGGGACGAACGAGAGGGCTGCGGCAAGAACCCGGTCCACCCGCCGACCCAGGACGCTCTCATAGGGTCCAGTCATCCCGACATCGCACTGGAACGCGGTGCCACCGGAAAGAATCTGTTCGTCGGCGGTCGGAACATGGGTGTGGGTGCCCAGGACGGCCGACACCCGGCCCTTGAGGTGGTGGGCGAGTAGGTACTTGTCACCGGTCGCTTCGGCGTGAACATCCACGAGGATCACCCGGACATCGGCCGGGAGCGCAGCCAATACCCGATCCGCCGCAGCAAAGGGACAGTCGACTGGTCGCATGTAAGTTCGGCCGAGGAGCGAGAAGACACCGACCCGGATCCCGCCCGCGGTCGTTACGATGGCGAACTCCCGGCCCGGGGCGGACGACGGGTAGTTCGCCGGCTTGACGATCGGCTCGTCTGGGGTCGTGAGCGTCGCTTCAATGTCGAACTTCTTGTAGATGTGATCCCCAAGGGTCACGACGTCCACCCCGGCAGCCCGGAGCTGTCGGTACTGGTTGGGCATGAGCCCCGACCCGCCTGCGGCGTTCTCGGCGTTGGCTACTACGAGGTCAAGGCATTCCGCTACCCGAAGCAACGGCACTGCGCGCTTGACGATGCCCATCCCCGGACTGCCGACGATATCGCCGATGAAAAGCAAACGCATCGATTCTCCGTTCAGATCATCACCGGTGTTCATCCGGAGCGATCTCGTTGCTCTGGGCAATCAAAGACCCGATCAGAGACTTGACTGCTGAGAGTGCGAAAAACTCTCTCAGCTGGTCTTGAAATTCCAGCTCGGTTTTCGCCTCTCTGTGCCAGAATTGGGAGGACGGGGCTTGCGATTTTGTGAGGTCTGTTTCCACCATGCTGAGTGGATATGGGTTCACTCCGTGGGTGACCCGCAGGAGGGGGAACCGGAACCGCAAGAACGGGGCTTGAATGACAAAGTTGTGTTCAAACTGCGTTCCGTTAACGATAGGCCTGGTTTCGACCTCACCGAGAACGAAGTTCTGCGTATGGGTTCCGAGCGCATCCCCCTGCCTCCTAAGAATTGCGACCGGGGTGGTGGTGGGCGGTCCTACCAAGTCGGACGGCCATAAATCCGGGATGGGTGTTGACACGTTGCCTCCGATTAGCGGGTAAGCCGAAGTCGTACCGGGAGGTGATCTGACCCGATCGACCGATCAGGTATCCAATTAGACTGAGTTAATCTCTTTCCGGCGATCAAGGATACGATTTTAACTAAATCGTTAGCGTAATACGGGAGCAAACACGGGCGGATCAGAACCTGATCGAAAAGGTTCCAGTAATACCCCGTGTGGGCGCCTTCCGGTTCATAGTAGCAGGAACCGGCGGGTTGCGATTCCCCATCCCCGAAGAACTGCCACATGGGGTTGAAGAAGAAGGGGTATAACCGGTGTGAGGCTTGCCGACTTCCCCGAGCAGCAACAGCCCGTGACATCACCCCATGAAGGCCAGAGGCATTCACGACACCGTCAGCAAACGGATTTGCATTCAGATCCCCGAGCAAGATTGTACGGCTATGCTGGAGTGAGTCTTCTGCCTTCCGGATCGCCCCAGCAAGCAAAGTCAACTCATGATCGATATGCCCGCGATCTTTGCTGACCAAGCTGACCATATGAACAACGACGAGAATCAGGGCTGGACCAACATTCGGTAAGAGGTGCACTACGGAGTAGTATTCGTGAGAGTCGAGTTCATGTGTGCCGGGCACTGGCCCGCGAACCAGAAGCCGAACTCTCGATGTCGTCGGAATCAGGTTGAATGCTGGTGATCGCCCGCGGGGATTGAGGGCGCGGAGTACAGTTGCGACGACCTGATCTGAACACTCCGCCAGCGCGATGATATCTGCATCTTCTTGTACCTGTAAATCGGTGATCAGGCGGACGATTCCTTCTCGGGGACCCTTCCTGCCAATGTTCCAAAAGACTGCGCATATCATACTGACTCCGGGCTCATCTAGAGGATGACGACATTCAGTTCCGCAGTGGAGTTGAGTTGCACCCCCCGCCCGGTCACCTGGTTCACCCTCATCTTATCGGGTTCAAGACGCGATTTCGCTGGGCGACCAGCGGTGAGACACGGACCCGGCTAATACCGAGGCGACATCTTTTCGGCGGTTCCCAGCATGGCTATGTTGGTGTTCACCTGGCTCCTTCTTCCCCCCTTACCTGAAAAGGAAGGGGGTTGGGGGGTTAGGTTTCTTCCACTCTGGGGCCGCGCCATGCGATCTCTCCTCGCCATCATCACTCTCGCCGCTATCCTCCCGGCTTCCGCAGCCGACGAGCCGATTTTCGATCCGGGCGCCACACTACAAGTCGAAGCCACGAAGGGGTCGGCCGGTGAAGGGCCGGCATGGGATCCAATGCTTGGCATCCTCACCAGTGGGAATGGGAACATCCATCGGCTCAGCCGCGATGGGAAATCGTCGATCTATCGAGAGAAGGCCGGGACGAACGGCCTGCTCTTCGACCGCCAGGGGCGACTCGTGGCGTGCGAGCCCGAGCAGCGGCGAGTGACCCGCACCGACCGCGATGGAAAGCTGACCATTCTCACTGAGAGATTCAACGGGAAGCGGTACAACCAGCCGAATGATGTCACCATCGACTCGAAGGGCCGCATCTACTTCTCCGACCCCCGCTACGGATCGCGAGAGGGGATGGAGATCCGCGACGAGAAGGGGAACACGATCGAGGGGGTGTACCGGATCGACACAGACGGCACCGTGAGCCGAGTAATTGGCCGGGAGGTCGAGCGGGCAAACGGGGTGCTCGTATCAGCAGACGACGCCTTCCTGTTCGTGGCCGATAACAACAACGACACCCTCGGCGCCCGGAAACTGTGGCGGTTTGATCTGAAGCCCGACGGGACAGTCGACCTCGCGAGTCGGAAACTCCTTCACGACTGGGGGAAGGGCCGGGGACCGGACGGGGTGAAGCAGGATGCCAAGGGCCGGTTGTACGTCGCAGGGGGCTTGAACAAGCCGAATCCGCCCGCTGAACCGGCAGAGGATGTGAAGGGTGGGATATACGTGATCGACCCGCAGACAGGCAAACGGCTTGCGTTCCAGGGAGTGCCGACGGACGAGGTGACAAACTGCGCGTTCGGTGGGGACGACCTGAAAACCCTTTACATCACCGGTGGCGGGACACTCTACAGCATCCGCACCACCACTGCCGGTCATGTGCTGTGGCCGGCGGCGAAGGAGTGATTGGCCCGGATCGGGATCAGCGGGGTCGGCGCTCCGGGAGTCACCCCTGCGTAGATCTCGGCCAGGGGTGGACGGAAGGAAACTGGGGTGGTCGTGGCGGGGGAAGTCGGGTAACTTGCCTCGCCCGGTGCCGAGGGATTACGCCAGGGGTTTGACACGCGCTCGGGGTCACGGATGATCCAAAACCTGACGACGGTATGGAGGTTCCGACACTTCCTGCTCGCCCTGGTGCGACTCGATTTGCGTTTGCGCTATCGGCGGTCGATCCTGGGGGTTGGGTGGTCGTTGCTTAACCCGATCGCGATGACGATCGTGTTTGCGCTCGTCTTCAGCAAAATACTCGGTGGCGACGATCTCACCCGATACGTCCCGCACCTGCTTATTGGGCTGGCCGTCTGGGGGTTCCTCAAGGAGTCCGCAACCGCTGGCTCCCGAGCATTCCTGCAGAGCGAATCCTACATCCGCCAGAGCCCCCTGCCGCTGGGGATCTACCCGCTCCGGGTGGTGCTGGGTCAGGCGATCCACTCCACCATTGCCATCGCTGTTGCAGTGGTCGTGACCCTCGTTTACCAGCCATATCAGCCCGAGCCCACCGACCCTCTGGCCATTCTCTCGATCGTCCCCGGTCTCATTCTGATGTTTCTCGTCGCCTGGTCGGCAGCGACGATCTTTGCCTTCGTGAATGTTTACTTTCAGGACACCCAACACCTGCTTGAGGTCGCTGCACAGTTGCTGTTCTTCCTCACGCCGATCATCTACACCGCAGGCAAACTCGTTGGGAAAGCCTGGTGGTGGCTGGAATTGAACCCTGTCCAGATCATTCTGGAACTGATCCGGACCCCTCTCATGAAGGGTCACCCACCGACGGCTGATCGATTGCTGGCTGGATTATATCTCGCTGTAGTGATGATAACCTTGGCGGCCGGAACCGCCGCCTGGCTACGAAAGCGGGTCATCTTCCACCTTTGACACTCCGGTGGGCGACAGCCCTCCCGCGACCACTCTTCCCCTGGTCGCGTTCCTTGACAGGGTTCCGTGATGGCCAAGATCGCGCTGACCGACGTTTCCTTGACTTTCACCGTTCACCAGCGAAAGCGGGTGACATTGAAAGAATATTTAATTCAAACTGTTGTACACCGACGATCAATTTCAACGGCGGTGTCTGTCCACGCGCTGGCCGGGGTAAACCTGTCTCTTCGTGACGGCGACCGGCTCGGTGTGATCGGTCACAATGGGGCTGGCAAAAGTACACTCCTCAAACTGCTCGCCGGGATCTACCCTCCCACAGTCGGAACCCGGGAGGTCGAAGGGAAAATTTGCTCACTGTTTGATATTTCGCTCGGATTTGAGCCAGAAGCCACGGGATGGGACAACATCAGCTATCGGGCCTTCCTCCAGGGGGAGAGCCCGGCCTCTCTGCGAGGGAAGATGGATGGGATCGCTGCATTTACCGAACTCGGCTCCTTTCTGGATGTCCCAGTCCGGCACTACTCGGCTGGAATGATGATGCGGTTAGCGTTCTCGATCGCGACCGCAATCGAACCAGAAGTGCTGCTGATCGATGAGGTTTTGGCCGTCGGCGACATGGCATTTCAGGAGAAGGCCCAGGCCCGGATGAAAGAGATGATGGGGTCCGCCAGGATCATGGTCCTCGTGGCGCACGACTTGAAGACGATCCGGAAGATGTGCAACCGGGCCATCTGGATGCAGCAGGGGCGTGTGATGGGCGCTGGCCCAACCGATGAGGTGGTCGATGCCTACATTGCAAGTGTGACGCGCACGGCCGCGGCCTGAGGCAGTTGCTGAGAGAAAATCTACCAGAGGGATCGGGTGCCACGGGCGGCTNNAGCCGCCCGTGGCACCCCCCCTTGATCGTGGTAGGTCATTTCCTGGCAACTTCCTGAGTCCTCCCCGTTTCCTGTTGGCAGGACGGACGAGTCTTCCCCACCACGCTCGCCTTCATGGGTCGCCTCTGTGGATCGTCCACTTTTCAGTGTGTTGATCGTGAACTTCAATGGGCTCCGGCACCTCGACCGGTGCCTGACAGCGCTGGCCGGACAAACGGTACCCCGGCACCGCTTTGAAGTGGTTCTCATCGACAACGCCTCGGCAGACGATTCGGTGGCTCGCGTCCGTGCGGAGTTCGCGTGGGTGCGAGTCGTCCGGCGGCCAATCAACGAGGGGTTCGCTGGAGGGAATAATGCAGGCCGCCCGTACACGAGGGGGCGGTATCTCGTGCTCCTGAACAACGATACGATCCCAGATCCGCACTGGTTGGCCGAACTCGTGGTGGCAACCCGATCCGCAGAGTTTCTCGTCTCGAAACTCGTGTTCGCTCATGATCCCACCATTGTCAATAGCGCCGGACTGGAACTCCTTCGGGACGGCAGGGGCTGCGACCGCGGCTTCCGCCAATCAGACCACGGCCAGTTTGAATCCGCCGGACTGGTGTTCGCGGGATGTGGGGCGGCGGTCGTTATCGATACCGCCGAGTGCAACCGACCGCTCTTCGATCCGCGGTATTTCGTTTACTACGAAGACTTGGATGCGTTTTGGCGAGCGGAACTCACGGGGAGATCTGCTGGGTACGTCCCTCGGAGCCTGGTCCGGCACGTTCACGGTGGGTCGGCGGGCGACGAATCCCCCCTGTTCCGATTCCATGTCGAGCGCAATCGGGTACTCACGAGCCTGCGGAATGCCGACCTCTTCCTGGCAGTCTGGAACGTGCTCGGTCTGGCCGCGCGAGTCGTTCGGTCCTCGCTGAAGTGGTTAGTTGGGCGGGAGCGGGGGGCGATGGCCGCGGCCACAGCCCGTGCGTTTGTCGCGGTTGTCGTACTGGCTCCGGCAATGCTGGTGGGGCGCTACGTCACACGAGCGGGGGGGCTATGCAGGTCATCGTAAACGGGGTGTCGACGCTGAAGCCGAAAACTGGAGTCGGGCACACGACGGCGAACCTGTTTCGGGCGATGATCGGACTGGGCACCGCGGATCGGTTCTGGCTCTACCCCGGTGAGACACCGAGCCGACTGGTGCAACGTACACTCCGACCCCCGGCCGGCTCCCGACCACACGCTGCCCCAACTCGAGGCCAGAGTTGGCTGAAAGCCCAACTCACAGGTGTCGCCAAGGCCGCCTATCGCGCTCACTTTCGGGCTGTCGCCCGCTGGGGCAACTTCGACCTGTACCACGAGCCGAACTTTGTCCCCATCCGAACTCATCTGCCAAGCGTTGTCACAGTCCACGACCTCTCAGTTGTCCTCCACCCGGACTGGCACCCAGCCGACCGGGTTGAGTTCCACCAGCGGCATTTTCGGCAGGGTCTTGCCCTCGCCGGGCATATAGTGGTGGTGTCCGAACGTGTCCGCCGTGAGCTTCTTGCGCAGTTCGGTCTCCCCTCAAACCGAGTGACCGCAATCCACAACGGGATCGACGACCGGTTCCAGCCTCAACCGCTCGCTGTGATTGAGACGGTTCAGCGGAAGCTGGGGCTCCCGCCTCGTTACATGCTCGCGGTCGGCACGATCGAACCGCGAAAGAATATTCGTACACTTCTACGGGCGTTTTGTGATCTCCCGCCCGATGAGCGGGCATCCTGCCCTCTGGTCCTCGCCGGGGGCTGGGGATGGAAGTCGAATCCGGAGCGAGAGTTGTATGAGTCGGAGGCTCGGCACCGGGGGGCGATTCACCTCGGCTATGTTGCTGATAGCGACCTGCCCGCTTTGTATTCCGGTGCCGCGGCCTTGTTCTACCCATCCTACTACGAGGGATTCGGGCTTCCTCCGCTGGAGATGTTGGCCTGTGGTGGGGCAGTGGTGGCGTCGACGGCTGCGGCCGTCCGGGAAGTTGTGGGTGGGCATGCGCTCTTACTCGATCCAGATGATACCGATGGGTGGCGGAACGCGATGCACTGCGTGATCAAGACACCGGATGTGCTCGACCGTCACCGCCGCGGTGGCATCGCCCACGCACGACGGTTTACCTGGACTCTGGCCGCCCGGCGCACCCACGAGGTGTATCGACAGGTTCTTGGGCTTGCCGTGCCAGGGTCGAGTGACGTTCTGGGAGCCGCCGCCTGATACATCGTTCAAAAAGAACGACTAACCACGGAGACAGAGAGCACAGAGAAAATCCAAAGAAAGAATTCGATTTAGAATCCTCTCCTTGTTTAGATTTTTCTCTGTGTCCTCTGTGTCTCTGTGGTTAATCGTTCTTGATCTGACATTTCTGATTTTAACCGCTCCTGAGTACGAACAGCACCGAGACTGTGTTGAAAAGGCCGTGGACGATGATCGGGGCCACGACCCCCCGGGTCCGCACTGCCAACCACCCTAGCCCAAGTCCGAGTGCGAACAGCGGAATCGGAGACGGCCACACCGCCGAGTGAACGACTGCAAACAGAGCTGCTGAGGCGTAGACCGCCCCGATCGTCCGCCGTTTCCGGAGGACGGACCGCAGCAGAATCCATCCGACTGTCAACCCTGCCGCGAACAGGACCGGGCCACTGGTGAATTCCGCCACAACCTGGCCCTGGTGTCGCGGTTGGAGAATGGCAAACACCGCAGCGAGGATGAACACGGACCAGACACCTCGGTCCGAGAGTGTGCGCTGACCCAGTCCGATCCGCGACACGTCAACCA
The DNA here is from genome assembly GCA_003136315.1 of Gemmataceae bacterium. Taxonomy (GTDB): domain Bacteria; phylum Planctomycetota; class Planctomycetia; order Gemmatales; family Gemmataceae; genus Urbifossiella. The sequence continues at coordinate 24,737 of PLDW01000121.1, forward strand.
TAGACCGGCCGCCGACAAGCCACCCGAGCAACACACCCCGGAAGAGCACTTCTTCGATAATCGGTGCTGCAATCCCTGCCTGGAGAAAGAACAGGATGTGGTCGAGGGTGGGGCGCGCTGCCGACAACTTCGAGAGCGGATGGTCCTCCGACTGCCAGTGGAGTTCTGTGAATACGATGTTGACCAAGGCGTGGATCACCAGAACCAGCGGAGTGAGAACGGCCCAGATGAGGATTGCGAGGCTGATTCGGGAGGGGAGAACGGCCCAGGATGTTGGCCCTTGTCGTGATCGACTCAGAAACTGCCCCGCCAGGATCAAAATGCCAAGTTGGATTGGCAGCGACAGGAGACCAGCCCAGAGCCCACGGACCACCGCCCATTCCATCAAGCGGTCCCGGACGACAATCGCCGAGGCTGCGCCGCCGATGGCTGCGGACGATTCCAGTGAGGCGACCGGGAATGTCGCCGAAGTGGGTAATTCAGCCCCATAAATGGTTGGGAAAAAATCTGACTGGGCCAAAGCGTTGAACACGAGCATGGGCACGACCACATTCAGCACCAGGAAGGCAAATATCACTTCAAGACCAGTCCATTTCACACGCCACGGCCGGAGGTGGGGGACGATCGGTTGCGTGGCCCTTCGAGCAGCCCACCACGAGATTAGCCCAACTGGTGCGACGACAGCCGCGACGGTGAGCCCACATCCGAGCATCCGCCCGGCATCATTCCAGAGTTCCGCTGGCACAAGTTCTCCGGGTGGGTGTTTTGCTCGTTATGGATGAGTCGTATCGGGAGGCGCACGCCGCCTGGTCTTCGTCAGGATAGTCGAGAGATGCGGCTCCCGGCAGAAGAATGGCACCAGACAAGGCGTGAACCAAGCATCCCGATCGATCAGCTATCGCAGGAGAACACCTCCGAAGACCGGATGAAACCTGCCAGTTGGTAGCCACCTGTACCGGAACTGCGGAAGAGGAGGGTGGACGGGTTCAGGACGGTCGAAACGCTCCTCTGGCTCCTGCCACGGGGTGGAGCGGCCTCCAAAGGCGTTTGAGGTCATCCGATACGCCAAGACGGTCCGATCGGTTACTCTAGACGGATGTTTCCGGCGGCCGGTCGGGACGGACCGCGGCCTCCCCCGGCAACCCTCAGGAGGACGGACATGATTGATCAATCTGAAGCGAGTAGCGGGATCCAGCCGGCACTCAAGCCGGTCAAGGGTCCCGGCCGAAGCAAGCCCCAGATGTGTCCGAAATGCCACTCTCCGGGCAAACTGGTCGGGCGGGCCACGTTTGGTCTCACGACCACCGAGCAGCATCGCTGCAAGAGCCCGCGTTGCGGGCACCTGTGGTCACCGGCCCAGAATCAGCCGCAGACGCAGCCGCCAATCGCCTGTTGAGTGCGTTTTCAGATGAACCCGTCGAGGTTCTCACATCATGGGAGTGCGAGCCACCTTACGAGCCGCGCAGCTCGGCAGGAGCCTCGCACTCCCGTGCGAGCGACGGCCATCTTCAAACGTGTTGTCCTCACCAAATCCCTGTATCAGATCTCCCGTCCGGCGAGCCACCCGGTACTCCAGGCTGACTGGAAGTTGTAACCCCCGATCCAGCCGTCCAGGTCGAGTACCTCGCCTGCGAAGTACAGCCCCGGCACCCGTTTACTCTGCATTGTTCGGGAGTCCACCTCGTCCAGGCTCACCCCACCGGCGGTCACCTCGGCCTTCTCGAACCCCAGCGTCCCGCGGAGGGGGATCTGCAATCGTTTGACTGCGGCTACGAGGATCTGCCGATCCACTTTGCTGAGGGCCGCTGCCTTGCGATCGAGCGGTTGACCGGCCAGAGCCAGGAGCTGGTCGCAGACCCGGCGGGGCAGTTTGTCGGAAAGCACAACGGCAAGTTGCTTCTTCCCGGAGGAGAGCGATTCCGCCTGGAGGAACTCCTCGAAATGCTGTTCGGGCTCGCCGGGGAGAAGATCGATTTCGAGGGTCAGGCTGGCGGGCTTCGGATGGCTACTGACCGCCCTGCTCACATCCAGAGGGGCCGGTCCGGTCAGCCCGAAGTGGGCGAACAACATCGACCCCCGGCGGGAGGTCAGTGGTTTGCCGCTTTCGGTCACCTTCAGGGTGACATCCGGTAGGGTGATCCCTCGCAATTCCCCGACCCACGCTGCCTGGACCGTGAGGGGAACGAGGGCGGGGCGGGTGGGGATGATTGTGTGCCCAAACGCGGTCGCAATCGCGTAACCGTCGCCGGTCGTTCCACACCCCGGGAAGGATTTCCCGCCGGTGGTGATGAGCACCCGCGAGGCGGTGACCTCCCGTCGCGACGTCGTCACACGGAACCCTCCATCCGGGAGTGGGTGAACCGCGACCACTGGCTCTTCGGTGGCAAGGGTCGCCCCGCTTCGGTGAAGTCGCCGGAGGAGGGCATCGAGCACATCGACCGCCCGATTACTGATGGGGAAGATCTTTCCCGTCTCCTCGATCTTGGTTGGGACTCCCTCAGCGTGGAACAGGGCAATCGTCTCGCGCGGACCGAGCGCAGCCAGGGCGGAGTGGAGGAACTTGCCGTTCGGTCCGAACGCTGCGACGATCCCACGAGCATCGCAGTCGTGGGTGATGTTGCACCGGGTGCCCCCGGACATGAGAATCTTGACCCCCGGCCTGCGGCCTTTCTCCAGCAGGAGGACGCCGCGGCCCCGTTCGGCGGCATGGGTCGCAGCCAGGAGTCCAGCCGCCCCGGCCCCAACCACCACGGCATCAAAGTCCCACTCCGCCATCATGCTACCCCGTGGACTGACCCACTCGAATGAGCGGACGACACCGGTTCCCAGATGGGGAGCTTAACGGGTAGGAGGGCCGCCGCCAACAAGTCGGAATCGATAGACTGAAGGGAGACCTCCGGACCCTCTCGCTCGGTCAGGTCGATGATTGCCCGGCCAGATTCTCCACCCTCTATCCCCCGAACTGTTGCAGCTTCAAGAGAATGACCTGACAGCCGCCTGAACGAGCGCATGATGTCCTTCTGTTTGAAGCTCAGGATCATCTGAGAGCGCCATGCTCAAGACCCGTTCCCGCCCAGCAGCGTACCGACTTGCGGGGGCCGTTTTACTGGTCGCAGCCGTCTGCGGCGGCTTGTATCTGGGGTCTCGCCCGCCCTCACCGTCAATCGACCCCGTCTCGACATCACTGGACTACAAGCCGCGCATACTCTTCGACGGCTCAGGGTATTCCCTTGTTGCATCAAAGCTCAAACCGTGGTCCCCAACGGCTTCACTGGATCAGATCGCTGAGAGCTACCGGAAAATCGGCTCGAACCTCCTGGGAGCGCTCGACCGTTACCTGGCCAACCCGTCATTGTCTGGTCTACCGCGGCTTGAGGCCCGAATCGCCCAGGCAAGCCTTCTGAACTACGAGGGGCAGCCTGCCAGAGCTTATGAGAGAATTTCAGAAGCACGGAGGGAAGTCGAGGCTAACGCGGAGTTGGCCGAGAGAAGTTTGTACACGATCATTTTCTTTCAGGGGTTGGCAGCGTTGCGGCAGGGGGAAACCGAAAACTGCGTCCTCTGCCGTGGCGAGAGTTCCTGCATTCTTCCGCTCGCCTCGTCTGCCGTTCACACCAGGCCGACCGGATCGAGGCAAGCGATCCACCACTTCCGAGAGTACCTCGATCGATTTCCCGACGATCTTGAGGTGCGCTGGCTACTGAACATCGCTCACATGACACTCGGCGAATACCCCGACAAGGTCGAGCCGCGATATCTGATCTCACTCGACCGCTACACCCACTCCGAGTTCGATATCGGCCGCTTCCGCGATGTTGGCCATCTGGTCGGGGTGAATCGACTCAACCAGTCGGGCGGAGCGATCCTGGAGGACTTCGACGGTGATGGGCTTCTGGATATTGCCGTCAGCTCCCTTGACCCGACCGAGTCGATGGGGTTCTACCGGAACAAGGGGGATGGCACGTTCGAGGAGCGGACCAAGGAGGCAGGACTCTCAGGACAACTCGGAGGGTTGTACTGCGTCCAGACAGATTACAATAACGATGGTTTTCTCGATATTTACGTCTGTCGCGGGGCGTGGCTGAAGTACCCGATGCGTCCCAGTCTTCTGCGAAATAACGGCAATGGAACCTTCACCGACGTGACCGCGGAGGCGGGCCTACTCGACCCGGTCAACTCCATCTCGGCATCGTGGGCCGACTACGACAACGATGGCTGGCTCGACCTGTTCGTCTGTAACGAGACTGGCCCCTCTCGGCTCTACCGCAACCAGGGTGATGGTACGTTTGAGGAGGTGGCAGCGAGAGCTGGCGTGTCCGGCGGCCCCGAGGGTGGGTGGAAAGGCGCCGCCTGGATCGATGTCGACAACGATGGTTACCCTGATCTCTTTGTGAACAACCTGAATAACACCGCGGTCCTGTACCGGAATAACCGCAATGGCACTTTTACCGATGTGACAGCGGCGATGGGTGTCGATGGCCCCAAGCACGGTTTTTCCTGCTGGGCATGGGATTTCGACAACGACGGATATCTGGACATCTTCGCGACGAGTTACGACCGCACTGTGGGGGACGTGGTCAAGGGCCTGACCGGCCAGCCACACAGTCGCAATTCCAACAAGCTTTATCGCAACCTGGGCGGGAAGGGATTCCAGGACGTGACGAAGGAAGCCGGCCTCGACATGGTCTTCGCGACGATGGGCAGTAATTTTGGGGATTTCGACAACGACGGCTACCTGGACTTCTACCTGGGCACAGGCGACCCGATGTTGCAGACACTGGTTCCGAATCGGATGTTCAAGAATGTGGCTGGTCGGCGGTTCGCGGAAATCACCGGTACCTCGGGGACGGGGCACTTGCAGAAGGGTCACGCGGTCGGCTGTGGGGACTGGGACCGTAACGGTACGGTGGATCTCTTCATCGAAATGGGTGGGGCGGTCAACGGCGACAAGTATCACAACATCCTGTTCCAGAATCCGGGTCAGGGGAATAACTGGCTCTCGGTCAAACTTGTTGGCAAAAAGACGAACCGGGCTGCGATCGGAGCACGGATCAAGGTGGTCACCGCTGGCCCCCAACCGCTGACAGTGCAACGCCACGTGTCAAGCGGGAGTAGCTTTGGTGCCAACCCCCTTGAGCAACACATTGGGCTGGGCAAATCCGACCGGGTCGCCACGCTCGAAATCTACTGGCCCACAAGCGGAACCACCCAGGTCTTCCGGGATGTACCCGTGAACCGAGGGATCGAGGTGACGGAGTTCGCCACAGACTACCGGGAGCGAACCTGGAAGCCGATCCCGCTTCCGAAGTCGGAGGAGGGGGCTTCCTCCACGCCTTCAGCCACGCGGTGAGTGACACGGAGAGATGCGCCAAAGACCGTCGATCAAGCATCAAGTCGGAGTAGGATCTTCTTCACCCTGAAGGGGTGAGATCTCTCAGCCCAGGGCAACGCCCTGGGGAGACGACCCCACACCCTTCCAGCCTGAAGGGCTGGGATAACGACCGCCAGCCACGTTATCCCAGCCCTTCAGGCTGGAATCAAAAAACCCTTGGAAACCCAGGGCGTTGCCCTGGGCTGAGAGATCTCACCCTTTCAGGGTGAAGAATGTCAACCGAAACCCAGGGCGTTGCCCTGGG
>PLDW01000136.1 GCA_003136315.1 Gemmataceae bacterium
CCCGCGACCCATCCGGCGAGAACGTGCAAGCAGTGACCCGACTCTTGTGCCCAGTGAACACTTGTAACTCTTTCGCGGAGGAAATGTCCCACAGTTTCAGAGTGTTGTCTTCCGACCCACTGACCAGCCATGCACCGTGCGGCGAAAACGCGCAAGCTATGACACGATTCGTGTGCCCGATGAACGTCCGTACCTCCTTTCCGGAGGCAACGTCCCACAGCTTCATGGTGCTGTCGTCCGACCCGCTGACCACCCACGTAGCGTCCGCTGAGAACGCGCAAGCCCTGACCCCATGCGTGTGCCCGATGAAGGCCCGCACCTCCTTTCCGGAGGCGACGTCCCACAGCTTCAGGGTGCTGTCGAACGATCCGCTGACCACTCGCGTACCGTGTGGCGAGAACGCGCAAGCATTGACCCCAGCGACGTGCCCGATGAAGGCCCGCACCTCCTTCCCGGAGGCGACGTCCCACAGCTTCAGGGTGCTGTCGTTCGACCCGCTGACCATCAGAGACCCGTCCGGCGAGACGGCGAGACAGAGAACCGTACCACCCATGCGAAAGTTGGGAGAGCCCAGAAAGCCGAGCAAGGCGGGGCTGTACGCCATCCGGTGGAAGGCCAGGTTGCGGTCGTCCTGATGGCCGGAGAGATCCAGGGTCAGCGGGACGTCTGGCGAGGTGCCGCACTTCTGGAGGGCCAGTCGGACGCGATCAGCAAAGGGTTTGCCGCGGATCTGGGTCAGAAGGGTGAGGTAAGGCTCGGCCCCACCAGCCGTCACGGCCTCGGGCTGGGGAGGCGGCCGGAGGGCCTGCCATACCTCGGGCACGAGCATTTTTTGGAGGAGTTTGACCTGCATGCGAGCGAGGGAGCCACCATTGTCGAACCAGGACGCAAACACCCGCCGACCCATGACGTCCCTCGGGAGCGGCATCAGACCTTTCAGCTCGGCCAGCCGCGCTTCCAGGAATTGCACCTTGGCCGGTTCATCGTCCCCCGGTGGTGCCACTACCCATTGCCGGAGGTGTTCATAGGCCCAAGCCACGTCTGTCCGAACATCCAATTCCCGCACGAGTTTCTCGCGGGATTCAATCACTGTGTAGGAATCAAGGAGCTCCTGCTCAACGGTTTCGGATTCCACCAGGCAGCGGTAGGGCAGCACGGCTTCAACGGGGAACCCGGTCGGTCGTTGGCCAAGCCGGCCGATGGCCCGAGTGGGGATCGGGTCGTCGACCGAACAGACAATCGGAAGCGTTTCGAGATGGTCGCGGCCCGGCTCGTCGAACACGCGGGCCAGCGATGGAACCTCCTCGCCATTCAGCAGGTCCTTCACGGCCTCGGCCGCGAGGAATTCGAGCACCGTCGAGTGCAGGAAGACCCAGTGATCGACTCCGGAGGGGAGGAGGATGTTTTCCTGCCGCCACACCTCCACCCAACCCTCGACCTTGCTGGTTGGCTGGCCGGACAGGGGCGGGGAAGCGGCGAGGAGTTCGCGGAACTGTCGACGAGACACAGACCGTTCGGATTCCCGCGGTCCGTCCCCTTGCGGGGCCGTGTGGTAGAGCAAGTGGCGGGCGACATACCCCAGGGCGGCCACCTGGGAGGCGAGTTCGGGGTGTTTGTTGAGGTAGTCGGGCCGGCGGATCTGGCGGAAGAACGGGTTCAGCCCGCCCTGATCGGACCCGAACTTCCCTTCCTTCATCTGCCACCAGGCCCGGTCGAGAACGAACAGAACCATAAGCCGGTAGGTGTCGTACCGGCGGGCAAACCGATCGTGAACCTCGAAGAAGAATACCATCAGCATTGCTGTGAGTGGGGTGCCAGCGATCTTCTGCACATCCACCCTCCGCCAAATGGCATCGTCAAACCGGGCATACTGAGCAGTTTTTTCCCCGAGCCGTTTCTTCGCGATGGCGCGGATTTGTTCGGTGTCCAGGGAGTTGACTAGAAACACGGGTGCGGCTGTGAAATCGTGGGCATCCATCTCCGCCGCCCTGAGCGAGAGGTAACACCGACCGGGGAAGCGTACTTTCGGATCGTCGCTCCCGCAGGGGGGGACCATCGCCATCAACTCGTTGGCCATCGCTGCCAACTTCTCGCGGAGTTCGACGGATGGGGCCTCATCCAGGGCATCGATCAACACCACCGCCCGACGCTCGGCGACCTCCTCTCGGAGAACCTTGGCCAGTTCCTCGATCACTGCAGAAACCGCTGGGGTGAACGCATCGGGGCGTTGTCCCTTCTGGAGGAACAGTGCTGCCAGCATCCGGAAGGGTTGGAGGGTGTCGCGGGCGACCGCGCCGGGGGCCGGTCGGAAGTGGGCGTCGTGAAGATGCTTCGCCTCGACAAAGACGACCACCGCGCGCGGGTTCTCCTCCAACACCCGCCAGGCGAAGTGGCGGAGGATGGTCGTCTTCCCCGCTCCCGGCAACCCGCCGATCACGGCCGTGGCAGCGGTGTCGAACAGGTCGTCGGCACGGAGTCTCTGGAGGTTGATGCGGGACCAGTCCGGGGCATCGCGTTCGCCCCGGCTCCCCCCATCCACTTCCCATCGCCGCCGGAGGTCGGGGTAATCCCAGTGGACGTAGTTCCCCCGGCCCCTGGTCCGCTGGGTGTCGAGCGTGAGGTGCAGAAAGTTCTCCCGCATCGGGATCGGGTCGTACAGTTGCCCGAACACCGGGATGAATTGCACATCCTGCAACAGCTTCGCACGCATTTCGCGGTAGGCCGACGGCAACACCAGATCGCGGGCCTGACTCGCGACGGGCGGACGGAGAATGTGAATCTGCCGGGGCGAATCCGCCTCCAGGCCCTTCAGATCCTCTTGCAATGGTTCAGTGAAGGCGACGATCGAAGCCGCCTCCAGACGGTGCCGAAGGCCATTGAACAGGTAGGGAGTGACAAGGACGCAATTGGCCCGCGCGAGCTTTTCCAGCCGGAACAGGAGTATCGCGTCTGGCCCGTGGACGTCCGTGACGGCTCCCGTCGTGTCGCGGTCGAACGTGAAGTACGCCTTGTGGGCGATCATGCGGAACGATGGGTGGAATTCGGCATGCGGCGGGATGGGTTCGCGCTGAAACAAGTCGAGGACGAACTCCAACAGACCGATCGGGCGGTCGCAGTGGAGCAGGGCGGCATCGCCGATCGGCTTGATCCAGTGGAGGCCGCGCGGCGTTGCCCGCCTGGTGAGTTCGCTCTTCAGATACTCGTTGAACTCTTTCGCGCCCGGTCCACCGGCCCGTCGCGCCTGGTGCGTGTAGCTCACTACGTCGATGAGCACCAGGATGGCCTCGACCGGCTCGGTCTGGTTCCCGTCCATCGTTCCGTTCCCTGCCGGGTGGTAGTCGGGATCACCCCGACTCGTCTTGCCGGAACAAGGCCGCGTCGCGTGGAGGGATGTTGCCGGACCCCCGGATTCCCATTCGAGCGTGATCGATCGCGAGCGACCGATTCAGTTTACCCGCCAGGCGTCGGGAGAGCGAGTTGCGATCCGAATTGGCGCACGAAATGCCATGATGAGCGCGCAAGTCCTCGTAGGTCGGGTCGAGATCCCGCTCCCAGGGTTTCGCCGGAAACCGGCTCCACCCTGGGCTATTCTCCGCCGACCCTTCGGGGCGAAATCGCAGACCCACCCGCCGGTCGCCTGAACCCTCGCCACTCTTCACTCGCCACTGCCCCCGCCTCACCGCACCACGTTGTTGATGTGCTCCAGTGCCCTCAGCAGTGCCTGCGTCCCCTTGCGGCCGTATCCCTGCGCTCGCACGGACTCGTAGAGTTGCTTCGCCAGTGCCAGGCCCGGCAGGCACAGGTTCATTCGCTCGGCCTCGGCCAGGGCGATTCCCATGTCCTTGATGAAATGCTCCACATAGAAGCCCGGCTCGAAGTTCCTTGCCAGCATTCGTGGTCCCAGCACCTCCAGTGCCTTGCTTCCCGCCGCTCCCACCGACACGCTTTTGAAGACCGTCTCCAGGTCGAGCCCCGCCTTGTACCCGTACAACAGCCCCTCACACACCGCGATCATATTCGACGAGATCAGGATCTGATTCACCATCTTCGTGTGCTGACCCGACCCCGTCGGGCCCTGATGCACAATCGTCTTCCCCATCGCCTCAAACACCGGTTGCACTGCCGTCACTACCGCCGCATCGCCTCCAATCATGATCGAGAGCGCTGCGTTCTTCGCCCCCACGTCACCACCACTCACCGGGGCGTCCAGGGCATGGACCCCCTTCGCATGTGATGCTGCGTAAATCTCCTTCGCCAAACTCGGCTCGCTTGTCGTCATGTCGACCAGGATGGTCCCCGGCTTGCTCCCCGCCAGTGCCCCATCGGAACCCAGGAACACCTCCCGCACATCCCGCGGGAACCCCACGATCGCGAACACGATATCCGAATGCTCGGCCACCTGCTTCGGGCTCTCCGCCGCCTTTGCGCCCAGGTCCACCAGGGGCTGCACCTTGTCCCGGCTGCGGTTGTACACCGTCGCCGCGTACCCCTTTTCCATCGCGTGCTGGCACATCCAACGGCCCATCACCCCCGTGCCGATCCAGCCGATTCGGGTCGTTCCGGGGTGTGCGATGGAAATTTGCATTGCGTAGGTTCCGTGAAGAAGCTATGTTGTCAGTTTACATCTATGCCGCCTCGCTACGCCTGCCTATCCTCTGTGCAGGCGGTGGCCCGCGTCATGGTAAGGAAGACGTCCGTCCGCGGCCACGACCCGCTCACCTTTCCACCGGGCCGTCTGACCTGACGGAGACGCCACACACAAACAACCCGCCCGAGAATCCCCGGGCTGCTCGCCATTTTTGCTGAAGGACGGATCCGACGTGTTCGCCAGTTTCTTCCCCAAACTCGATGCCCCAGTCGTGCTTGTCCACGGGCTATGTGGCTTTGACCGCCTCTACGCCTTCCGCCGACCCATCAAGGATTACTTCCCGGGCATCCGACCAGCTCTTGAGGCCGCCGGGAACCGGGTGCTTCCCGCCCGGGTGAGCCCCACCGCCGGGGTCGCGCAGCGTGCCGCCGAGCTGAAGAGATTCATCGACCGCGAACTTCCATGTGAGCCGTTCCATGTGATCGGGCACAGTATGGGCGGTCTGGATGCCCGGTACATGATTTCCCGGCTGGGGATGGAATCCCGGGTGCTCTCACTCACCACCATCGGAACCCCCCACCGGGGAACCGCGTTTGCCGACTGGGGGTGGCGTCGGTTCGCCTGTGTCATCGTCCCGTTCCTGCGACTCGTGGGAATGCCCCACGAAGCGTTTATCGATCTCCGAACGGATAGTTGTCGGCGGTTCAACGAGGATGTTCCGGACTCCCCGGGGGTACGGTACTTCGCCGTTGCCGGAGTGTGCGAGAAGCCCTGGCTGGGGCCGGAGTGGCGGCTCCCCTATGGGATCGTGAACCGGGCCGAAGGGCGAAACGATGGGGTCGTGTCCGTCGCTTCCGCCTCCTGGGGTGAACACACCGAAGTGTGGGAAGGCGACCACCTGAATCTGGTCAACTGGCCAAACCGCTGGGCTCGCCGCCACGGCGTCTGGCAGGAACGTGCCCCCGACTACGGCCGCATCCTCCGCCGGCTCTCCCAGGCCGGATTCTGAACCATTCTCTCCACGCGACGATCAGCAACCGCTGCCTGTCACGACGCCGAGATCCGCCCGCACCATGTCTACCGTGGCGAACCAATGCCGGTGGTGTGAGGATCAGTCTCGGAACCTAACCCCCCAACCCCCTTCCCTAAAACGGAAGGGGGAGCCAGAGGCGGAACCTAACCCCCCAACCCCCTTCCCTAAAAAGGAAGGGGGAGAAGAGGCGGAACCTAACTGCCAAACCCTCTCGGGTTGTCCGTCCACCACGGTCCCAGGCGTTGATCCAGCACATTCCCTGCGCGGGCGATAGTGCCCGAGCCAAAAACTCGCCATAATACCCTGATCCCGCCGCAGCGCTGATGCGCCACGCGGTGGCAACCGCCTAGCCGGGAGAGAGGGAGGGCGATGTCCGATCTCGTCCGTTACGACATGCGCGGTTCGGCAGCAGTCCTGACCATCCACCGCCCGGACCGGCGCAATGCCCTCAGCCGGGCGCTGATCACTGCACTTGCCGAGGCATTTCACCGGGCGACAAATGACCCGGCGGTCCGATGCGTTGTCTTGACTGGCAGCGGACCGGCATTCTGTGCAGGGATGGATCTGGACGAATTGCGCGGCACGCTCGGCGATCAGGCCGAACTGGTGTGGGACGACGCGGCCCGGCTCTCCGCCCTGTACGAACAGATTTTCACGCTGCCGAAGCCAACAATCGCGGCGGTGAACGGGCCGGCGGTCGCGGGTGGGGCCGGGCTGGTGACCGTCTGCGATCTGGCGGTCGCAGCCACAGCAGCCAGGTTTGGCTACCCGGAAGTGCTCCGTGGTCTCGTCGCGGCGATGGTGATGCCACACCTCCTGCGACACGTCGGCGAGCGGACGGCACGGTGGCTGCTCCTCACCGGTCGGCTCCTGGATGCGGAGGAGGCTCAGGGGGTGGGGTTGGTAAACACAGTCGTGCCACCCGACGCATTGCTCGACACCGCAGCGCAGTGGGCGAGTTGGATGGCCGAGGGCGGGCCAAAGGCGCTGGCGACGACCAAGGGGTTGCTTCGCCAGTGCTCGCGGCAAGCGCTGGCATTGGAAGAACTCGCCCAGGCCAGCGCAGCTCCCCGGCTCACGGACGAGTGCCGCGGTGGATTGGCAGCCTTCTTCGACAAGCAGCCCGCCCCGTGGATGTCGCGGGAAGAACAATCTGATCAGGTCTCCCCATGAACCCGATCGTCGGGATTGGCGAACTCCTCTGGGACATCTACCCGGACGGTCACAAGGTGGCTGGCGGCGCGCCATTCAACTTCGCGTTCCATTGCCACCAACTCGGACACCCCGCAGTCATTGTGTCCCGCGTCGGGGACGACGAACTTGGCCGCGAGTTGCTGGAGGAAGTTCGCCGACTTGGGCTGAGTGATGCGTTCATTCAGACTGACTCCGCACACCCAACCGGGACGGTTCAGGTCGTCTTGGATGACCAGAGCGTGCCAACGTACTCCATCACCGAAGGGGTGGCCTGGGATCACATCGAATGGAATAGCCAGTTGGAACGCCTCAGTGGCGAGGCGGCCGCAGTCTGTTTTGGTTCGCTGGCTCAACGAAGCGGGACCAGTCGTGACACCATCCAGAAGACGCTTTCCGCAGCCCGGTTCGGCCCCGGCGGGTATGCTTACCGCATTTTCGATGTCAACCTCCGGCAGCACTACTACGACAAGCAGCGGATCACCTGGTCGCTGGACCGCAGCCACACGGTCAAAGTGAACGAAGCAGAACTTGGGGTCCTGGCTGCGTTATTCGGCTGGTCGGGGACAAGTATCAGGGAGTGGGTGACAGAACTCTTTCGGTTTTCGGCAGCAGAGACTCGTCTCGTTATCGTCACGCGCGGCAAGGATGGTTGCGACCTATACCCCGAACGGGGAGAGCCTCTTCACCAACCTGCCGCCCCGGCCCGAGTCGTCGACACGGTTGGGGCAGGGGATGCGTTCACCGCCGCGATGGTGTGTTTCCACCTTGAAGGACGGTTCCTGGACGCAGCACAGTTCGCCAGTTCCTACGCCGCGCGAGTGTGTGAGTATCCAGGGGGGACACCCCGGATCAACCGGGAAGAGGTCGAACGCGCTGCGTTCGGGTCTTCGTGAAACACATGATGATGTCGCCCGACTGGCGGCCACCCACTCTGGAGACCGACCGGCTCGTGATCCGGTCGTTCGAAGAGGCCGATGCCGGCCCCCTGTACCTCCACGCTGCGAACCCGAACGTCACCCGATTCACCCTCTGGGAGCACCACAAGTCGATTTCCGACACGATGCTATTTGTCCGCGACTACGCACGACTGCGCTACATCGAGGGGGTGCCAGAGCCCTACGCGGTCGCTCTCAAAGACGATCCGGGCCGGCAACCAGTGGGTGCAGTCGGCTGTTTCTGGGCATCCTTGCCAAACCGAACGATGGAACTCGGCTACTGGCTGGCGGAATCCGTGTGGGGTCGCGGGCTCGCAGCCGAAGCGTGTCGGCCAGTCGTGTCCTACGCCTTCACAGCCTGCGGGCCGCAGCGGATGCAGGCCCGGGTGATCGCCGGAAACACAGCCAGCGTCCGTGTGCTGGAGAAACTCGGGTTCCGGTATGAGGGAACACTCCGATCGGGCCTCTACCGCCGTGGCGTGTTCGAGGATGTACTGATCTTCTCGGTGCTGCGGTCCGAATGGGAATCGCGGTAACGGGCGTGATCCCGCACTCGGTGATGGAGTACCTTAAAGGACTTCGACATGGACGACTATCTCTGCCTGACCATTCTTTCCGACCCTGGTGAGGGTGAGGCGGGTTTCAAGGCTCGACTGAGCACGTTCTGGACGGTCATGCTTCGGGAACAGCCTGACGAGTTCGAGAAAGTGTATGCCGAGGCGGTGGCGTTCGAGTCGCACGCGGACCGGCTCAGCCGGAAATACCTGATCGAGTCGGGTGCGGCCGAGATCCTCGAATCGGAGTTGCGCACGGCAGGGCTCGACCTCCTCCCGATCGATCCAGACGACCTGTACTCGAAGTATGAAGCCGCCCCCCCTGAGTGGTTCTGGATCGAGCACTGAGCGAGCAGCAGAAGAAAGCCTACCCGATTTTGGGACTTGCCCACGTCGGGCCGCCACGGAGGGCGGCCCCTACGATTGTTGTGTAGGGGCCGCCCTCCGTGGCGGCCCGGCTGTCCATGACGCGGGGTATTCCTCGATCTGCCCAACGCCTAACCGGGCTAGTGCCAATACATCCCGA
>PLDW01000270.1 GCA_003136315.1 Gemmataceae bacterium
GGCGGCGAAGCGTTCCAGGTGACGCAGGTGGGGTTTGCTCAGTGTGGCAGTCAATCCTAAAAGCCCGAGGAACGTGCCAATGGCCAGTGAACGCTGTACAACGGTTTTCATGGGTCGTGGGGGGTAGGGTCGGTGGCTTGGAAGTACCACTGTCCTATTCCCCCGGCCTTGTCTTTTCTCCCTTTCTGTTCAGGTGTTCACAACTTGACCACTGAACTCACCAGAATTCGCCAGAGTCCAGTATAGGATAACCGCATCGCACTCCAACTGCCTGCCTCCTCCGCTTGTCCGCCCTGCGGATTTATCCAGCGATTGCTCCCGCCGCGCTCATCGGCTTCGGCATTCATTTTCCTGTTGTCCACTTTCGGCTCGCCCCCGGAACACCGCTCAGATTGGGTGAGGCCGTCCTTGCGCCCTCGCTTCCCCGACCTGGGCGGGACTATTTCCTCTCAACCGACCCGGTACTCCACCGAGACTCGAAAGCTCCCGGCCGGTTGCCTCATTCATCCGTTTTCCACTGCGACTTCTGCCTGAAGGCCCCACCCTCGCGCCAACTCCGTCAGGAACCGCCGGGTCGTGGCCAGGGCATCCTCCCGCACGGCGTCTGATAGTATCCAGTGGCAGGCCACGGTCAAAAGAACAGTGCTCCCCTCCAGCGCGTCGCCGGCCACCTCGATGCTTCCGATGTCATCCCCTTCGAGGCCCCGCACGAGCCGATACCGGCGGGTCCGGTCGTTGGCCCGCTGGGGAAGCTTGACGAACCGGAACACGTCCATCGGGACACCCTTGTTCACGAGCCGACGGGAATCGGACCGGGACGCGGCTTGAGTTCGACACCCGCCTTCCGAATCGCCATCGCCCGCGCCATGACAGCCCACTTCGGGACGTTTCCCCCCGGCAAGCTCCTTGACCCGTGTGACCACCTCTACGTACCGGAATCTCTCACGACAACCAGGAAATCGAGCTTCATGTTCCCGCTGCGTTTCCCGATTGGTGAGGGCACCAACCGGGGCACTAAAATCGGGCACTAACCTGGCGAAACCCTGCGATACGTGTAAAATGTGGGAAGTGGTTCCGTCTTATTTTGCAGGGATTTCCGCAGTTTCGTAGTGCCAGACCCCGTTCTTCGGGACCAAGAGGTCGCCAGCGGTCGGTGTCCCGAGCAACTCCCCATCGGCAGGTGGGCGATAGCGGAACGAAAACAGCCCCAGCGTAAACTGGGGCTGCTCGTATAACGACACCGGACGGCATCCTCTCTCACCAACGTGCTAACCACCTCTGCCGATGCTCAAAACACATCGGTGTGTCGGACCGGAGCAGGAAAACAGGATCTTTCTGGTCCGTCTCAATCATGTGTCTTGCAACTGACCCTCCCCGTTGTTCCTCCTCCTGTTCTCGATCCAGCGATTGTACGCGTATTGCTCCGTGGCTAGCCAATACGACTATCCAATTCGCCCAGCACCTGGTCGGGTATCGGCCGGGACGTTATGTCCGGTACGCGGCAACAGTCTCTGACAGCTCGTAAGAAGCTTGTCGTGACTTTCGGAATCCCCGCGTCAGCGGCGTCATCGGCTTTGGTGAAAAACTCCTTCCACTTGCGCGAATCCCCCTTGAATGATTCTACAGCGTGAAAGCCGGCCAAGTACTCGGCCACCGGATCGAGGACGAATTCCAATTTGTCCTCACCCGGACCGACGCTCCTGATTAACCGGAGTTTGATTTCGAGGTATGCCAGACGCGCCTTGACCTTCTCCTCGTCTTCGCCGGACAGACCTGTGTCCGCGCCGACGGAGCGATCTTCGGCCTGTCGTGGTGCCTCTCTCTCCGCTTGGTCGGCCCGGACGAGTGTCGTGATGATGGCTTCCCGCTTGACCGGAGACGGCCGGAAATGGCGCCGCAGGTACTCGTAGGCGATTAACTTGCAATCTCGATGGACAGTGCGGTTATCGGGGTCAAACTGTGTCGCATGGCGGTTGAGGAAGTTGAGGTATGCAAGCACCAGCTCGGGGATCGTCAGCACGCCTGCGGCACACTGGCGGGGAGAGGCGACCAAAACGGGACCGGGGGGCGAAGGCTCTACCTCGTCAGCCGTTGCGTCTAGCTCGCCTGGAAGCGCGGGATAGGGATCAGCTGGCGGCCGGACCGAATCGATCAGAACGTCTGCGAACATCCTGCAGAACAGCACGGTGATCTCACGGTCGCCGATGATACGCGAGAGCCGCGTGCAGGCCTCATGAAAGGCCGGCTCGGTGAACAGGTCTCGCTTCCTACACCCGACCAGATACCTCTCCAGAAAAAAAGCCAGCCCGGCCCCTTTCAGCGGGATTGGTGTGACCGGATATTTAGGCACATCGTGCAAGCGCTCGGCCAGGCGCGAAGTCAGGACCAGTGCATTCACGGGGAACTGGGGGTCGTCCGGCCGGATCTGATCACGGGTCGCGGAACCCTTCTCCGAAAAGCCGTCGATGACGACCATCACACGCCGCCGACGGAGAAGGTGTTCGAGCAACTGGTCGGGGATCGGTTCGAGCTCGGAAACGAGGTTTTGGAGCTGCCCGCGGATGCTCTCCATGAAGGCATGCCGGCCCCCCGCGACTGGCAAATCCAACTCCCCCTCCAAAATAATCGGCAACATCACGTGTCGGGCCAGTCGCTCGCGGGGGTCTGCGGCCAGTGCCCAACGGCAAAGCTGACACGCCAAGCTCGTCTTCCCGGCCCCACCTTGGCCGTGAATGAGCACGGGTACTCGGTCCTGAGCAAATACCGACGCGAATTGCGCCGGTGTGAACTCTACGTCCTTCCCGTCAAGCGTGACCGGCAACGGCACGTGGCTGGCCGTGACCGCGACGATGTCCCGTCTCTGCAGATTGTCCCGCGCAGTCTTGAGTCGTATTGCGACCCAACTGTCGAGGACCCACGGCCGGTAGTTGAAAAAGGCCACCAGGGTCAGCCAGCGCGCGGAAACGGGCAAGTCGAGCTTGGGGATCTTGAGGGAAATGGGCTCCAGGAGGCGGTTAATCTTCAAGATCCACAGCGGCCGGACCCAGAAGACGGCAAAGCAGAGCGCGACGTAGGCAACGAACAGCCCGCTCCCCCAGACCGTTGTCCGAAGCTCAGGGCTCTGTCGGTCCCACCACGACGTTTCAGTCCGCACGGTGATGGCTTGCCGGGCACTCGTAGACGTTTTGCCGTGCAAGTCCTCTACCTCGATCTCGACCGAGTAGGTGCCCGGCGACAGCGCTCCGTGAGTCTCGGGGTTGAAGGCAAACGAGTCGTTTCCCTTCTCGGTGTTCCAGCAGCGGATTTCGGTGCCGTCCTCCGTCCGAACGCGGATGCGACACTGGGCCAGAGTCGGCGTACTCCTTCCCGCATAATCCCTGATCTTCCACGAGAAGATCAGTGGGGTGTCGCTGTGGATCACCGAGACGGATACCTTCGTCAACTCGATATTCGCATTCCACTCCGTGTAAAGGCCACTCAGCCGGAACATGCCTCTCGACGCGCTAATCCAGAGGTTCCCCTCCGCGTCCTCGCAAAGTGAATGCACAGTGGAGGTCAGGAGTCCCAGCGGCACTGGCTCGGGGTCGATCGTGCGGAAGCGGTACAAGCCCCACATCGTTCCGAACCACCGCGTCCCGTTCTTGTCCTCGTGGACACATTCGATCTTGCCGATCGGCTTCCAATCCACCTGCCGCGGCTCCTGACCCCGGTCCTTCCGATACGTCTTGCCGAACGTCGGCTCGATCCAAAGTGTGTGGCTCCGATCCGAGTAGAGGTATACGCTCTCCCCGAACTCCCAGGAAACCGGTTCGGGTTTCTCCATGTCCCTCGCCTGACGGAACAGGCGGAGCGAGCTCCGTCTTTCAACGTCTTCCGGGTCAAGGACGGCGCAGGTCAACCATAGGGTCCCGTCCGGGTCATCGTGGAGCCTGGTCACATTGCCCGTCCCCCAGTTCTTCTTGTCCGGAACCGGCGACCCGCGGGCCTTCCGGAAAAGTCCTCGGTCGGTGTGGAACCACAGGGTTCCGTTCCATCCCTCTGAGATCGCGCGGACCCGCCCGATCTTCCAATCGATCGGTTTCGGGTCAGGATCGTTCGGAGTGACGCGGAACAAGTCGTCGGCCCGCTCATCCGGGACGATGCGGGGCATCTTCTTGGGGCCGTCCTTCGGATGGGGCGGCGCAAGGGGTTCCGCGACGAGCCAAATGACGCCGTCTGGATCCACGTGGTAACGATGAACGTCGCCGATGCCGCTCAAGGTGACCAGGTGAGGGTGGATCTCGCTGCGGGGCTTTCGGTACAGCTTCACGCTGGACTGCATCCATAGAGTGCCGTCGGGTCCCACTTGGAGCTCATCGAATCGCTCTTTCCAAAGGACCCGGAGATCCTGTTCTGTCGGTTCCGATGCGTAGACGATGACATCGGCAACAGCAATCGGCGTCGTCCCGAGCACGAGTACGCCGCAGATAATCGTTCTCGCCAGCATGATAACCGCCCTGCGAGGGAGTCACCGTTCGGCCCGGAACTGCTCTTAGCATGGCCGATCGGCGCCTGGGTACAAGCCAGCAGCGCGTAAGGGATGAGTCCGACACGGCGGTGTTCGAGGCCGAGGGCATGCGAACCGGCCGCCGGGTTGTCTCTCCCGGCCCACCAACCCCGTGCCACGAGTTCTGCACCTCCCGAGCCCGGCTCTCCGCAATGCGCTGGATGCTCTTAGCCGTATTCATCCATGACTCGCCCAGCGGGTAACCTCGATGGTGGGGCGAGAGCGGCTGAGGCGGCCAAGTTCGCGTCGCTTGGCGGTGATGAGCCGGCGGAACTGGTCCTGCCGGAGTCGGAGCATGTGACTCGTTCCGGGTGGTGCTCAGTGATTGTATCCACTCGCGAACGGCAATGCCCGATCCAAATGACCCACTAGAAGCCTTGGCCTCAAAAAG
>PLDW01000096.1 GCA_003136315.1 Gemmataceae bacterium
CCGCGCCCTCCCGTTTATACGTCCAATCGTCTTTCCATCGATGCGACAGTCTCAACGGGTTCCTGTATGAGGCGATTCTTCGTCGAGTTTCTCTGCGGTGATGGTTGCCACTCTTCACCCTGAAGTCTCCCCAGGGCGTTGCTCTGGGGAGACGATAACCGAAGCCGCTGAAAAAGCTGGCCTGACGCTTCCCCCCACACGGTGCCTGTGTCAGAATACCCTCACACCCCTGTTGGAAAGGCACCGACGATGATCAAGACTGTCCTCGAACTCGACCTCATCGGGTACAGCAAAATCGCCGCCGATCTGGAAAACAACCTGGGGGTTGTGACCAGCCCAATGCTCAACAAGCAGATTCAGGACTTCGTCGATGTGGGCCTGAAAGCCGCGGATGTGAGCCGTCCCGACACCGTGATGGCCACCACCGGAGACGGTGCGATCCTCGTATTCGACCAGCCAGCCAAAGCGCACGTCTTCGCCGATGCCGTCCAGCAAGCCACGCGGACGCACAACACCCCCAAACCACCCGGCACTGGCAAACGGGTGTTCCGCATCGGGATCGCCACTGGTGATCTGGTGATGCAACCGAAACCGACCTGCGGCCACGACATCGCCGGCATGACCATCGCCCGCGCTGTGCGGCTCGAAGCGAAAGCCAACCCGGGTGGAGTGCTGTGCGACTCCAAGACGTTTGCTGGTCTGACGGCCGCGCAGAAGAAACGGTATTCGGGGTTGGAAACCATTACCGGCAAACGCGACGAGACGTTCGAAGCGCACCGCTGCATCCTCAACCCCGACGGGGTGAATGACGCGAAGTTCTTCACGGGGGCAACGGGTGGTGGTCAACCGGAATCCGCCCAGTCGAATCCGACTTCCGTCACCCAGAACCCGAAGGTGATGCGGAGAGAGATTGTCTCGCTATTCCAGAAACTGAGGCCACACCAGTTCGACGAACTCGTCTTCCTCCTGGATGTGCCGATCCACCAACGCCCTTCCGAAGTACTCGACAACGAGCGTCGAAGGAACGAACTTCTGAAATGGGTTGAAGGACCACCGTCGCAATTGGAGAATCTCCTGTTCGAGTTGCGTCAACTCGTCGGGGTGCCGTTGGCGAACCCCAAGTAGGCCCGTCGCAATCCGAAGATGCGTCAACCGCGACGGGCCACACGCCACCGACGCCCACCATCGTCCCAAACACGGTTTCCCAGAAGAAGTACGACCTCACGCGGATTCAGAAGTACGCACCGGAGGAACTCATCGGCCGCAGTGCGGAAGTCCGCACGTTAACCACCGCGTGGAACGCCGCAACAAAGGGGAAGACGGAGAAACCGAACGTCATCACCTTCGTGGCCCTCGGTGGTGAGGGGAAGACCTCACTCGTGGCGAGGTGGGCGGTCGATCAGCAAATCAAGCACTGGAAGGGGTGCGAGGCGGCCTTTGCGTGGTCGTTCTACAGCCAGGGTGCGGACGAGAAGACGGCCACTTCATCCGACTTGTTCCTGAAGGAGGCACTCACCTTCTTCGGCGACCCGACGATGGCGAGCAGCCCACAGGGCGGGTTCGAGAAGGGCCGTCGGCTGGCCCACCTCGTGGGCGAGCGGCGGGCGCTGCTCATCCTGGATGGTCTGGAGCCGCTGCAATACGCGCCCACCTCACCAACCGCAGGCGAACTCAAGGACCAGGGACTCGCCGCCCTGCTCAAAGGGCTGGCGGCCAGCAACCGCGGCCTGTGCGTGGTCACCACCCGGTATTCTCTCCCGGACTTGCGTGCCTACTGGCAGAGCACCGCGCCCGAGCACGAACTGAAGAGTCTTACGGTCAATGCGGGCATCGATTTGCTCAAGAAACTCGGTGTGAAAGGGACTCCAAAAGAGTTCCAGGAGTTGGTTGAGGATGTGGACGGACACGCGCTGACGTTGATCTTGCTTGGAGGTTTTCTGAAGCGGGCGTTTCACGGAGACATCCGCCAACGAGACCGCGTGAAGTTCGAGAAAGCCGACGAGAAAATTCAAGGCGGCCACGCCTTCCGGGCGATGGCCGCGTATGAAGAGTGGCTTCTGGAAGGGGGCGATGAGGGGCGTCGCGAAGTCGCCATCCTGAGACTCATGGGGCTATTTGATCGCCCGGCCGACGCCGGATGCCTTCAGGCCCTTCGCAGCGAATCCATCCCCAACCTGACCGAACCACTTGTCGGCCTGGGAGACGATGATTGGGAGTTCAGCCTCACGGGGTTGGAAGCCACGAAGCTCCTCACCGTGAACCGTGATGCGGCCGGCACGCTTGTCTCGCTTGATGCTCACCCACTTCTGCGCGAATACTTCGCCGGGCAGTTGCGCCAGCAGTATCCCGAAGCCTGGCGCGCGGGCCACCGGAGGCTCTACGAACACCTCTGCGCGACCACGAAGGAGGGCGACCAGCCAACTCTCGAAGACCTCCAGCCGCTCTACCAGGCCGTGGCCCACGGCTGTCAGGCGGGCTTGCAGCAGGAGGCGTGTGAAAAGGTTTACGCCGCCCGCATCATTCGGGGCAACAGGCATTACTCGTGGAGGCAGCTTGGCTCCTTCGGTTCCGATCTGGGAGCCGTGGCGTGCTTCTTTGATCCACCGTGGAGCCGCGTCTCGCCTTCGCTCGAAGAAGCCCACCAAGCCTGGCTGCTGCACCAAACTGCGTTATATCTGCCAGCCTTGGGTCGGTTGAGCGAGAGCGCCGAACCGCAGCGCGCAGCCATCGAGTTGATGAAGCGACAGGAGAACTGGGGAAATGCCGCAATTGCTGCCAGCAATCTCAGCGATCTGGAGTTGACACTGGGCGAGGTGGCCGCGGCGGTGGGGGATGCCGAGCAGTCCGTGACCTACGCCGACCGCAGTGGCGGTGCGTTTCAGCGGATGGTCAATCGCACGACCCATGCGAACGCGTTGCACCAAGCGGGCCGCAAAGCCGACGCGGAGGCACTCTTACGCGAGGCCGAGCAGATGCAGGCTGAAAGACAGCCCAAGTACATGCTACTGTATTCGCGAGGAGGCTTCGGTTATTGTGATCTGCTCTTGACTGAGGCGGAGCGTACCGCGTGGCAGCGTAGCATAGCCATCTTGCCTGTGAGTTCGCCGGGCGTCCCGCTCGTCGGAACGGGCGAAGTGACGCTGCCAGAACGCACAGCCAGGTCGGCCACGCTACGCGAATCCTGCCGCGCCGTCTCCGAGCGCGGGAAGAAGATGTTCGAGTGGCGCGTGCCAGGCGACCCGCTCCTCGATATCGCACGCGACCACCTCACGCTGGGCCGCGCAGCGCTCTACGCGGCGATTCTGGAGAACACGTCTCTCGACCCTTGCCATTCGCCCATCGAGCACGCCGTGTCCGGCCTCCGCCGCTCTGGCTACCAAGACCACCTCCCCCTCGGCCTCCTCACTCGCGCCTGGCTGCGGTGTTTCACCGGCCCACGCACCGGCCCCGAGAGTGCGCAGAGCGACCTGGACGAAGCCTGGGAAATCGCCGAGCGCGGCCCCATGCGGTTGCACATGGCCGATATTCACCTGCACCGGGCACGACTGTTCTTCCGCGACGCGCAGTATCCGTGGGAGTCCCCGCGAGCCGACCTTGATGCGGCCAAGGAGCTGATCGAGAAATGCGGCTACGGTCGGCGCAAGGAGGAACTGGAGGATGCCGAAGCGGCGATTCGCGATTGGAAACGAGCCTGACCGCACTTTGCCGCCATGCTGCGAACAGACGCAGTGGCCTTGCGATGCCTGGGCCAGCGATTCCCGGGTCGCTTCCGAAGAGCGGGCGGACCAGAAACGGGTCGAGCACCCCCCTAACACCTGCCTGAGTTTCCGCCGGCCGGAGTCCGCCTGGACAAGAATCCGGGGATAGGTATTCAGATGGGCCGTGTGGGAGTCGAACCCACTTCCAATCCGTTATGAGCAGACTGCTCTACCGTTGAGCTTCCGGCCCGTTCGCTCATCCTATCAGTGAATCTCATCAAAACCAAGGCAATGGCCCGCACATGACACAACGCGGGCCATTGCCTTGGTTCTGATCAGGTTCATTCGCGGCTCTCCCGCGCTGTGTCATGTGCGGGCCAGGCAGCTCTGACCCCGTTTCTGCCGAGGTTGGCGCACCCGCCTGGGTGTCGCTACAATCCCCCTACCAACCGTGGACCGTCGCTGACACCCCCAAAGGGTTCTCCCTGTCATGCCGATCCAAATCACATGCCCCGAGTGCGGGAAGACCGACACCGTCGACGACACCTTGCGGGGCAAACGCCTCCGCTGCAAATGCGGCAAGCTCTTCGAGGTCGAACTCGACACCGACGAAGCCCAGACTGGCGTCGGCGCCGAGCGGCCGTCGCCTCCACCGGCCCGTTCCTCCGACCGAACCGACGACCGGCCACGCCCGACCCGCCGACGCGATGAAGACGATGATCGCGACGACCGGCCACGCAGCCGCGGCAAACGCGACGACCGATCACGCAAACGCAGCAAGCCTGGGATGAGCGGGGCCGTCCTCGGCGCTATTATTGTCGGCAGCGTTTTCGTGCTCGGCGGCGGTATCGGGCTGGTGGTCTGGCTCTCGACTCGCCACGCGGCACCCGAAGAGGTTCCCTTGCCGGAACAGGTTGTCGCGCAGGGGCCACCCGCGGACAGCAAGCCGGGCAACGAACCCCCAAAAGCCGACACCAAGCCCGCGCCAGACGGCCCCAGGTTCAAGCCCAAGCCCAAGGATCGCAAGGGGCCGGCCGCGCAGCCTCCTCCACAATCGGTCATTGACTGGAAGGTCACACCCGACCCACTGCCGGCACCGGTCGAGCTGCCCGCCGACCTCAAAGGCACCATCAACATCGGCGGCGACCAACTGGCCGTCGTCTATCCCACCGCACCCAGTGCGTTCGTCTGCGTGACGCAGAAGGGGGCAAATAGTGATGCGCGCGAGGTCTGGGATCTCCGCACCTTGAAGAAGACTGGCACCGTGGTGGGGAGTAACCTCACCGGCGCGATTGCCCTCAGCCCGGATGGTGCCTACCTCGCCGGACAAGATCGCGGCAGCAACACGATTCAAGTGTGGTCGGTGGCGAACGGCAAGCTGGTCTCGCTCTACACGGTGATTGAGCCGTTCCCACGGGATATCGACATCGATTTTGTCGGGCCGGACAAACTGCTCCTCGGCGTGACGTCGGATCAGGAGAGAATCTATCGGGTGCTGGATTTCCAGTCGAAGCAGGAACTCCAGCGTTTCACGGTCTTTGCGCCGCACCATCAACCGAAGCGAGCCCTCAGCCCCAGTGGAAAATACCTTGCTGTGGGCAGCAAGGAGAAAGATCGCATTCTCGTCTACGACCTGACCACTGCCGAACTGGTCGGCCAGGCCATGCTGCCCGCGCAAAGTTCGTCCGACTTCCACTCCCTGGCCATCTCGCCCGACGGCAATCGCCTGGCGGTCCTGCACGATCAAATGGGCAAAAGCCGGGTCACCGTCTGGGATATGGCCACCGGCAAGATGCAGGCCGATCACAAGATGGCGACAAGCTTGCAATCGACAGCCCCACAAGGCGCGTTCTACCAGGGACCGCTGATGGAGTGGCTGGACGACGCCAGCGGCTGGGTCTTTTACGGCTCCCTGCTCGTCGATGCCAGGGGGGCGAATCTGTACTGGACTATCCCCGCGAATAAGAACGAGAACCGGCAGCGTCGGCTGTTTGGCACCGAGCATGTCATCCGCATCACCGGCGGTCTCCAGAGCAAGATTCTGAGACTAGAGAAGTTGCCCGCCGAGCAGATCGCCACAGCCCTCCTGGGCGTGCGCGGCAGCGGCGACGATAGCGAAGGGCAACGACCCGCGCTCACTGCGCCGACCTGGTCGGGAGCGAAGCAGTTACCAGCGCCCACGGCTGCGGCCGCCTGGAAGGCCACTGCCGACCCTGCCCCTGCGCCGAAGGGCAAGCTGGGTGCGGCTCGCATCCCACTGAACGGCAAGTCGGCCGACCTCGCCCGCATCCTCTTCTCGGGGCCTGAGGTGGGCCAGGCCGCCATCCTCAGCGCTCCGCTGGTCAACGAGTTGAGCGCGAAGCAGATGATCAGGGCCGACCGCTACGACCTCGCCACCGGCAAGCACCTCGGCTCGCTCGATCTGTACACCTTCGTCCAGCCCAAAGCGATCCTCTCCCCACTGATGCCCGATGGCGACCTCAGCCCGGACGGCACGCTCCTGCTGGTCAAGGGGCCGAAGGGCAAGCGGCTCGACATCTGGTCGGTGGCCGATGGCAAGTTCCTCTGCGGCTTCACGCCACTGGAGCGAAACAGCCCCAACGTGATTCAGTACGCGGCCTTCGTGGACGAGAAGCGGGTGCTGACCCTGGCGGGGAAACGGCTGATCCTCTGGGATGTGCCATCCTGCAAGGTGATCTGGTATCTGCTCGGCGTTAACGGTCTGCCAGCGCTCAGCCCGGGCCACAAGTCTGTCGCCGTCTGTGCGGGGTCGAGCTACGACCTCCTGGATGTGTCCAGCGGCGCGCGGTTGGGGACGCTCGGCGGCCCCGGTTTGCTCGTGGTTGGCTCGGCGGCCTTCCGGCCTGACGGCAAGCAGCTTGCTGCCCACGTCAGTACGGTGGAGAAGAAGAACGCACTGATTCATTGGGACGTTACAACCGGGGCGGTGATCCGCAATTCCCCATCGGCGGTCTGGAAAGGTGAGATGTCGTGGGCGGGTGAGAACCACGTGATGATCGGCCCGGTGCTGTTCGATCTGGAACTCGGCTGGCCGGTGAGCACTTACAGCGTGGCGGGTTTCGGTCGTCAGGCCAGCGGCAGCCCGGACGGGCGACACTGGTATGCGGTGGCATCCGATAAAAAGAAACCGGCGGTGTTGACAGCGCAGACATTGCCGGACGCCGCATCGAAGGATCTGGCGCGGAGCGTGGCCGACAAGACAGTTCAGGTGGCACTGGCACCGGGGATGAAGGTGACGCCGCAGGTCTCGGTGAACCTTCCCCATGAGAAGGATTCGCAAAAGCAATCCGAGCTGGTGATCGCGAATCGCCTCCAGGGGTATGGCTTCGAGTTTGGCCCCGGTGCCGCGCTGACGCTATCGGTGCAACTCCAGGGGCCGCGACCAACCGGCGAGATGAGCCAGTACGAAATTCTCAACCTCAGCAAGCAAAAAACGATTGTCAACGTATCGGTGAAAGCGTTGGATGGCGTCGCCACAATCCGCGACAGCCAGGGCGTCCTCTGGGAACTCAAAACGACATACACAACGCCGGAAAACGACGTTGCGTTTACCGCTGATGATGTCCAGGGGGAACTGGACAAGCGGTTGTGGAATAGCGCTGCCCAGTTCGTCATCCACCTGGAGTTGCCATCGGTGGTGTTGCGCGGCCCCAGGGGCCTCCAGGTCTTGCCGCGGCCAGCGACGCTGGTCGGCGACCGGTGAGACGCGTCGGACCTTGGGGAGACGGCCGGAACTGACTGACCACGATTGTGGGTGCCACGGGCGGCTTGTCTGCCCGTGCTATGCCTCCACGGGCGGACAAGCCGCTGGCACCCGACGGCAAGTACATCATGGTCGTTTACGAACTCGTTCTCGACGACCCGCGAACTCTGTATCCCATCACCGCCTATCCTGTAACCCCGCCCTAATCCACGCGACCTTATGAGCAAAGAACGTATCCATCGCGACATGAAGTGGTCACCTGAAGACCGTGCCCGGCACAACGCCATCCGGGAGACGTTCCAGAAGGAGCGGCCGACGCCGCAGCAACTCATCGACAGCGGCGAGTACGACGGGCCGATCCCGCACGGGGTGTATTTGTCGCTCGTGGCCGCCCTCCACGAACTCAGGACGGCCCGCGAGGCCGCTGGGCTGAGCCTTGCCGACGTGGCCGAACGGTCGGGGATCGACAAGGCTGCGCTCAGTCGGCTCGAAAATGGTGTCCACGACAACCCCACTGTTGTCACACTTGCCCGATACGCTGCCGCCATCGGGAAGAAACTGACCTGGAGCCTGCAAGACCTCGCGGCTGGCGCATGATGAACGGACTGGTACTGGCCACCTGGCGGTCGGTCCCGCGATTCCTGCTCCGAGCCCCCGATGACGCCCCGCTGAGGCCATCCGCCGCATCCCCCGGCCACCCTGTCGCGACTACGCGGCGAAGATGGAGAAGTTACTCGCGGCGCTCGATGTGAAGTTACTCGGCAGGTGAGCGTGGCAACCCCTCTTGTTTCTCCCCCCGGGACACAGTCTAATTGCTCGTAGGGTCTGTCGAGGGACTCAAAAGCGGCAGGTGTACGCATGAACAAGAAGCTTCAGGTATTTGTCTCATCCACGTATAAGGACATGCTTCCTGAACGCCAAGCCGCGGTGGAAGCGATTCTGAACGCTGGTCATATCCCCGCCGGGATGGAACTGTTCGCAGCTGGCGACAAATCCCAATTAGACGTAATCAGAAGATGGATTGATGAATCTGATGTATTCATGCTAATATTGGGAAGTAGATATGGATCAATTGATACGCCTTCCGGGAAAAGTTATATTCATCTCGAATACGAGTATGCCCTGGAGAAGAGTAAGCCTCATTTTGTTGCCGTAATATCGGACAAAGCCAGTGAAAAGAAGGTTAAGAAGTTGGGAACGGGCGGAGTAGACGATCCGAAGCTGTTGAAGCAGTTTCGCGATGGCATCACTTTAGGCAAACTCTGTAAATTCTTCGACGAACCGAAAGATATTAAATTGATCGTATTTGAGTCACTTGCCCTTCATGCGGCAAACCCCAACCTATCAGGCTGGGTACGAGGTAGTGATGTGATCAACCCAAAAGAGACAGCCGAGGCACTCGCACGCTTATCGGCCGAAAACGCTGATCTCCGCAAGCGATTGGAAGAGGCAAATGCGTCGATCACGAGAGAGATGATAGCTGGTATTCCAATTGAGGAAGCCGCGCGGCGACTTTATAATGAGCGAATCGATCTTTCTAATATTATCGATGAAACATCTAATCCTCTTATACCTAACACATTCAAGGTAGAAATGGCTAAAGCCATTTCAACAATAGCTGGATCAGATCCAGTCAACAGCATAACTTGTCTATCTGTATTACTTAACATGGTTGAGATTTTTGCTAAAGGCGTAGGACCAGATAAACACAACAGATATTCTACTAGAGCAATATTATATTATTATTTTTCAGCTAAGCTTGCACTATATAATATTGTATCAATTAATGACGGCATTTGTCATTTGACTGCTGATGGTGCGCGTTTTGTTAATCTTGCGAGGCCAATTTTCGACAGGCTTGAAGAAGAGGGATGAAGCGGGCCGGGGGAATCCCCCTTGTTCCAGCTTGATCACTGGCCTATTGCCCGTCTCAGAATCTAGCCGTGCCCAGGACGGTCACAAGGTCCCAATTGAGGTCGTTCCCGACCTTCTCGAATGACTCCCACCGCCGACACGCCGGTCGTGGCTTGTTACCCGGCAACTGACGTTGCCGGTTCGCCAGTTGTTATGCTGCGGCTCATCGCGACGCGATGTGATTTGTCGCGTCGATTCTGCGGGGTGGCTGGTCAACCCGCCAACCGAGTTTTCCTCACCATTCACCCGAAGTGATTTTCTTGACAGTCTTTCCGCACCTGACATAATGAACTACCAGATCCGGCACATGGATTGCAGGCAATCTGCCTCCCACTCCCAAATCTCTTCCCACTCCAACAACCGAGGCGCAGAACGTGATGCCGAACCGATCACTCATCCGCTGGCCTCACATCGTTTTGATCGTCCTCGTCGTTGCCGTTCTTGGGGCGGGCGGCTGGTACGCCTACGCCAGGAGCAAGCCCAAGGGGGGTGAGTCGGCCCCAGGCGGAGGGACGAACGAGGCCCCTCCTGTCGCCGTCGATGTGGTCCACCCCCAGCCGGGCGGAATCCGCCGACTGAGCACCCAGCCGGGGTCGGTCATGCCGTTGGAGGCTGCCAGCCTGTACGCCAAGGTGTCCGGGTTTTTGGCAGAGCAGTCGGTCGACATTGGCAGCCGGGTGAAACAGGGGCAGGTTCTCGCCCGGATCTCCGTCCCCGAGTTCGAGAAACAGGTCGAACGAGACAGCGCCAGGGTCAATAACGCGAAGGCGAAAGTCAAGCAGATGGAGGCCCATCTGGTCGCAGCGAAGGCCGAGTCCCGGGCAGCGGATGCGGCCGTCGTCCTGGCCACTGTCCTGGTCAAGGTGAAAACGCACTTCCGCAAATACCGCGAAACGCAACTCGAGCGGATCAAGTCGCTGGTCGCGAAACACGCACTCGATGATCGGACACAGGATGAGCAGGAGGAATACTACCTGTCCTCCGTCGAGAACGAGAACGCGGCCCGGGAAAACGTCAACACAGCCCAGGAGCGCGCGGCGGCGGCCAAGGCCCGAATCACCCAGGCCGAAGCCGATGTGGAGGAGGCCCGGTCCGAGGTCGGAGTGGCCCAGGCAGAACTGGCCAAATCTCAGGTCTGGCTAGACTACGCGGTGATCCGATCCCCCTACACCGGAGTGGTCACACTGCGGACCTTCCTGGTGGGGGACTTCATCAAGGCGGCCGATCAGGGTGGGAACCAACCCCTCCTGACGGTCGAATCGACGGACGTGATGCGCGTTGTGATCCAGGTTCCCGACCGGGACGTCCCCTACGTCCACCTGGGGGCACCGGCGATTGTGGAGATCGATGCCCTGCCGGGGGAGGTGTATGAGACGAAGGGGAGCAACAAAGTCGGGATCTCCCGCTGGGCGGACGCCGAGGATCCGACTTCCCGGACGATGCGGACCGAGGTGGACGTGAAGAATACCGACGGGAAACTCCGGCATGGCATGTACGGTCGGGCGACCCTGATCCTGAGCGAAGGCACGCCGAACGCCGTGCGGGTTCCCTCCGCCGCACTGGTGGGTAAGGCCGAGGGTGGGCGCGGTGCCGTCCGGGTAGTCCGGGACGGGAAAGTTCACCTCGTCCCGGTGCGGTATGCGACCGACAATGGGGTCGAGGCCGAGATTGTCAGCGGATTGACCAAGACCGATCAGGTGATTATCCGGACCACCGGACCGGTTGAGGAGGGTGCGGCGGTCAGCGTCAGCGAAGAGACCCCAGCCGACAGCCACTGACCGAGACACCCCACGCCCGGCGGAGTCTTGACCATGACCCAATCGGGCATAACAGGCAACTTCCCCCGGTAGGGTAACCTGAATGATCTCTCCTGATGACATCCAAAAGCAGAGAGAGATTCGGCATCATGGTGTTTCGCGTTTCGTGTTTCGTGTTTCGTGTTTCGTGTTTCGTGTTTCGTGTTTCGTGTTTATGGCAGCAGGGTCCGGGGCTGAAACGGTCTCACGAATGCCTGGAAACCGCTTCCGTGAGTGAAACCAGGAGGTAGTTCTGCCGATTCCCACCCAACACCCCCGAAACTCGTTCCATTGAGAACATCCCCGAGAACCGCGTGAAACAGCCAAAGCGGGGCAGCGCAGAAAGTGTCACATAATAGACCTGGCAGAACGTTCGAGTATTGCCAAAGCGGGGCAACACAAAAAATGTAACAGAATAGATTTGGCAGAGTGTCCAAGTGTCGCACAAGCGGAGCTACACAGAAAGT